>NZ_JBSIBZ010000115.1:0-25356 GCF_058245575.1 Streptomyces sp. UF-297
CCCCCCCCCCCCCCCCCCCCCCCCCCCCCCCCCCCCCCCGGCGCCGCTACTTCTGGTAGCCGAGGACGGTCATCATGCCGGATTCCGAGTGGTAGACGTTGTGGCAGTGCAGCATCCACAGGCCCGGGTTGTCGGCGTCGAAGTCGACGTCCAGGGTCTTGCCGGGGAGGACGATCGCGGTGTCCTTGCGCGGGCCGCCGCCGGGCAGGGAGAAGGTGTGGCCGTGCAGGTGCATGGGGTGCCACATCTCGGTGGTGTTGCGAAAGCGCAGCCGGACCCGCTCGCCCGCGCGGACCGGGTGGCGCTGGGCGGGCGAGTACTTCCTGCCGTTGACGGCCCAGTCGTACTCGGCCATCGAGCCGGTCAGGTCCAGCCGCACGGTGCGGTCCGGCGTGCGGGGCTTCGGGCGGACGGCCTCGGCGGCCTTCAACTGCCCGGCGGTGAGCAGCTTTCCGTCCAGCTCCTCGGGGCGTACGGACGCGTCGGGGGCCGCGCCGCCGCCGGAGCGCAGCAGGGTCAGCGCGCTGTTCTTCTTGCCCTCGGCGAGCGCGGTGAGCGGGAAGACGCCGTCTTTGACCGTGACCAGCACGTCGTAGCGCTCGCCCATGCCCAGCAGGAGGGCGTCGGTGGTGGTGTGCTCGACGGGGAAGCCGTCGGTGTGGGTGACGGTCATGCGGTGGCCGCCGAGGGCGACGCGGAAGGCGGTGTCACCGCCGGCGTTGATGATGCGGATACGGACGCGGTCGCCGGGGCGGGCGCGGAAGGTCCGCGGGTCCTTGGGGGTGCGGCCGTTGACCAGGTAGTGCGGGTAGTTCACATCGCCCGCGTCGCCGCCGAGCAGATCGCTGGTGGCGCCCATCATCATGCGGGGCGGGCCGGAGGGGGAGGGGGAAGCGGCGGCCTTGCGGGTCATCGACATGTGGGACATGCCGTGGCCCATGTCGCCGTGGTCCATGCCGCCGCCCGAGCCGCCGTGGTCCATCCCGCCGCCGCCCGAGCCCCCGCCGTGGTCCATCCCGCCCATGCCGCGGCTCAGTTCGGCCAGCACCGCGTCCGGCGTGCTGCCGTCCACCCCGTCCACCCAGTCGTCCAGGACGACGACCCACTCCTTGTCGTACTGCAGCGGCTCCTTGGGGTCCTCGACGATCAGCGGCGCGTACAGGCCGCGGTCCTGCTGCACGCCGGAGTGCGGGTGGAACCAGTACGTGCCCGGGTGCGGCACCGCGAAGCGGTAGGCGAAGGACGCGCCCGCCTTGACGGGCCGCTGGGTGAGGCCGGGGACCCCGTCCATGTCATTGCGCAGGGCCAGGCCGTGCCAGTGCATCGAGGTGGCCTCGGGGAGGTGGTTGGCCAGGGTCAGGGCGAGGGTGTCGCCCGCGGTGAGGCGGACCTCCTTGCCCGGCAGGTCGTCGCCGTACGCCCAGGAGTCGACGGTGCGCCCGCCGAGGTCCAGGCGGGTGCGGGTCGCGGTGAGCGCGACCTCGCGTACGGGCCCGGAGGCGCCGCGGGCGGCCTCGGCGGCGGCGACCTCCTTGCCGTCGGGCGTGACATAACCCCCGGGCGCGGCCGGGGACTTGCCCGCCGCGTCGTCGGCGGACGGGCCCGAGCCCCCGCAGGCGGCGAGCAGACCGCCGCCGGTGAGGGCGAGGCCGGCGCCGAGCAGGGCGCGGCGGGAGGGAGAAGCTGTGCGGTACGGCATGGTGGGGCACCTCGTGGTGGTGTGTCGGTGGGTGGCGCGGGACCGGCGGCCGGACGCGGGCAGGCGTCGGCGGGCCGGGCGCGCGGCTACACGCGCAGGACCGACAGCTGGGCGAGGTGCTTGTGGCGGGGGAGCGGTGGCGGTATCGGCCACAGGGCGCGCAGCAGACGGGCGCGCGCGGCGGCGAGGACGTCGATGGCACTGCGGCGGCGCAGCGTGAGCCCGGCGAGCGCCAGCAGGGTGAGCAGTACGGGCGCCCAGAAGGAGAGCACGGCCAGGCAGACCGAGCCGGGGTCCATGCCGTGGCCGCCCTCGGGGGAGGAGAGGGAGGCGAGCGGTGTGAGGGAGCCGGGGGAGACAGGGGAGGCGGGGGAGTGGGCGAGGGGCTGTCGCGGGGCGGTCCGATGAGCGGTCCCGGCCCCGTGTCCGTCCTGCCCGGTCCCGTGCCCGGCCTGCGCGGCAGCATGTCCGGCCTGTGCGGCCTCATGTCCGGCCCGCCCGGTCTCGTACGCCGCTCCGTGCGCCGCCGTACCCCCGCCGCCGTGTCCCGGCCTGGGGTGCCCGAGGGTGTGCATCGCCACGATGCCCGCGATCAGCGCCGTGAACAGCAGCAGGCGGCCGCACCACACGGCGGCCTTCCCCTGTGCATGACTCTCGCGCATCGTGGCCCTCCCGGGCGGTACTGATCGTTGCACCTTACCCCTGTGGGGTATGAGGCTCCAGTGCCGGGGCGGCAGGCTGGGCCACGGCAGTCGATGTGCGGGGCCGACGGGCAGGATCGATCATGGGCGGAAAGGATCAGACCGGGCGGAAGGGCTCCCATGACGACCAGCGACGCCGACGAGAGTCCGGGCGGCCCGAAGGCGGTACCGCCGGAGGTCCCCGCCCCGGCCGCCCAGGCGGCAGCCGCCCCCGCCGCTCCCCGGGGCCAGTTCATCTCCTGGGTGACGCTGGCGCTGATGACCACCGCCTCCGTCGC
Source organism: Streptomyces sp. UF-297 (assembly GCF_058245575.1). Classification (NCBI taxonomy): domain Bacteria; kingdom Bacillati; phylum Actinomycetota; class Actinomycetes; order Kitasatosporales; family Streptomycetaceae; genus Streptomyces; species Streptomyces sp. UF-297. The sequence continues at coordinate 2,679 of NZ_JBSIBZ010000115.1, forward strand.
GAGCCTGCGGCCGTCCCCTTCGATGGCGATCTACGGGCTCGCCGCGATCTTCCTCTACATCCTCCCGGCGGTCGTCTTCCTGCTGCCCACCGCCCTGGTCTCCGCCGAGCTGGCCTCCGGCTGGAGCGGCGGGGTCTACCGCTGGGTGAGCGAGGGGCTGTCCAAGCCGCTGGGGTTCCTCGCCGTGTGGTGCCAGTTCGCGATGACCATCGCGTACTACCCGAGCCTGCTGGCCTATGTCGCCTCGACCTTCGCGTACGTCATCGACCCCCGGCTCGCGGACAACGGCCTCTACGTCGCGATCGTGATCATCGTCATCTACTGGGCGGGGGTGTGGATCTCCGCGCGCGGTACGAAGGCGGTCGCCGGGCTCTCCAGCGCGGGCCTGGTCCTGGGCACCCTCGTGCCCGGCGCGGTGCTGGTGATCCTGGGGCTGGTCTTCCTGGGCCAGGGCAACCCCTCCGCCGCCCCCATGGACGGCGGCCATCTGCTGCCGCCCTGGACGGGACTGGCCAGCCTGGTGCTGATCGTCAACAACTTCCTGTCCTACGCGGGCATGGAGATGAACGGTGTGCACGTCTCCTCGCTGCGCCGCCCGGGCACCGAGTTCCCCCGCTCGATGTTCACCGCCACCGGACTGGTGCTGCTGATCTTCATCCTCCCGGCGCTGGCCATCAGCTGGGTCATGCCGGCCGAGGACCTCAGCCTGACGGCGGGCGTGATGCAGGCCTTCCAGGGCTTCTTCGAGCACTTCCACGTCGGCTGGCTGACCAAGGTCGTCGGGGTGCTGCTGGTCGCCGCCGCGCTCGGCGGCATGCTGACCTGGCTGGCCGGGCCGTCCAAGGGCCTGCTGATGATCTCCCGGCAGGAGGGCTATCTCCCGCCCGTGCTGCAGCGGCTGAACAAGTACGGCGTACAGCAGAACATCATGGTCGCCCAGGGTGTGCTCACCACCCTGATCGCGCTGCTGTACGCCTTCATCCCGGACGTCTCCAGCGCGTACTGGATCTTCTCGGTCATCACCACGCAGATCTACCTCATCGTGTACCTGCTGATGTTCGTCGCGGTGATCCGGCTGCGGACCCTGCGGCCGGACCACCCGCGCGGCTTCCGGGTCCCGGCCGTCCGGCTGGTCGCGGGTGTCGGCTTCGCCGCCTCGCTCTGCGCTCTGGCCATTGGTTTTGTCCCGCCCGAGCAGTTCGGCAGCGGGCCTTTGTGGAGGTATCTCCTGATCGTGGGTGGGGGTCTGCTTATCCTTGGGCTGTTTGCGCCCATGGCGTTCCTGAAGTACCGAAAGCCCAGTTGGGTCCACCCAGACCATCAGGATGTCCGAGCCGTTGAATAACTCCGTCAGCCACATACGCAGCGCCGCCCCCGCCCGTCGCGGGGCGACGGCGACCTCTGTACTGCTGCTCCTCGGTGCCATCTCCTACACCGCTTGGGTGTTGGAAGCCTTTCTGTCCACCGGACTCGATCCGGTCAAGGGGTACGTCAGTGAGCTGGCGGCGGACGACCAGCCGCTCGGCGTGCTCTTTCGTACCACCGATCTGATCGCCGGCCTGCTGCTGCTCGCCGGCGCGGTCATCGCGCTGGTCACCTTCCCCCGCCGGGGCCGCCGCTGGGCGACGGCGGGCTGGGCCGGGATCGCCCTCTTCGGCGCCTCCACCATGCTGGACTCCCGGCTGCCGCTGAGCTGCGCGCCCACCAGCGACGCCTCCTGCGCCCGCCGCGAGGCGATCGGCCATGTGCCCTTCTCCCACTCCGCACACTCCTTCACCAGCTCGATCGCCATGGTCGGCGCGGTGACCGCCGTGGTGGTGCTGACCATCGCCGCCCGCAAGTACGGCTGGTGGCCGCCGCTGCGCCGGGTGGGCCCCGCGCTGGTGGTGGCCGAACTGCTCGCCACCGTCTGGACGTTGGCCTCCATCGAGGCCTTCACCTCCGGCAACGGCACCTGGGCGCTGGGGATAGGGCAGCGGCTCCAGGTCCTGTTCATAGCGGTCTACGTGGCCCTGCTCGCGTTCTGCGTAGCGCGGGCGGGAAAGACGGGGGAGATGACGGCGGCGCACGACGCGCCGAGCGCTGCCGAACGCGCCGCGCAGGCATCGGGCGCGGACGGGAGGGGGGCGACCGGCTCCAGCGGCGGTTCCACCGGGGACAGGCAAGCCGGGAGCGCGGGACGGCAGCGGTGAGCCGGCGCCCGGCCCCGGCGCCCGGCCGCATGGTGCGGGTGGACGGCACACCGCTGCACGTCCTGCGCGAGGGCCGGGGCCCGGTGTGCGTCCTGACCGGCGGCCTGGGCATGAGCTGGTTCGACTGGGACGCGGTCGCCGCCCTGCTCGCCGAGCACCGTACGGTCGTCCGCTTCGACCGGCCGGGGCTGGGCCTGAGCGCCCCCGCGCCCCGGGCCCCCACCGCCGCGGGCGAGGCGGACCGCATCGCGCACCTGCTGGACGCGCTGGACCTGCCGGGCCCGTGCACCGTCGTCGCGCACTCCCTGGCCGCCTTCCACGCCGAGGCCTTCGCCCGGCTGCACCCCGCCCGCACCAGCGGTGTGGTCCTGGTCGACGGCAGCGTCGAGGAGGACCCCCGCCCCCTGCTGCCCCGCGCGCTGCGCACCGGCTGGGCCCGTGGCGCGGCCGCCGCGGCCTGCGCACTGGGACTGCCGCGGCTGCTGGGCCCCGCCGCCCGCCGGCTCACCAACCGTGCCTCGACCGTGCGCGGCCACGAGCCGGGCCCCTACGAGCGCGACAGCTACCGCACCAGCCGGGTGCTGCGCGCCTGTGCACTGGAGAACGCGACCTACACCTACCTGGCCGCCGAAGTGGCCGCGCTGCGCCCGGACCACCCGCTGCCGGACGTGCCGGTGACCGTCCTCGCGGCGTACGACGGCAGCGAGACGGCGCGCGAACTGCGGTGGCTGGAGCGCCAGCGGGCGCTGGCCACGCTGCTGGGCGGCGAGTTCACCGTCGCGGCCCCGGCCGGCCACCTGGTGATGGCCGACGACCCGCAGGCCGTGGCACAAGCGGTGCTGGCACAGCGCGGATAGCACGGTGCCGGGCCGCCGTCGCCGCGGCGGCCCGGTGTCCACCATCCGGAATCCGCGGGCCTTTTGGACCGTACCTGCGCGGGCTTTGCGGGATGCGAAGGCGGGCGTCAATTGCGGGTCAAAGGCAGTCCGGTGAATCCCCAAGTCCGCCCCAAGCGGGCCCGCGGTGAATGCGGCGCTACTCGCCGACTTTGTCTCAAACAAGCGCATACCCCCGCTGACCGGGAGAAGAATCCCCAACGTGCGGCGTAGTCTTGGCCGTTGCCGATCGCCCGAGGGGCGACGACAGCAGTGCCCTTGTCCTGGACAAGGGAAGTCCAGGGAGGGTGGCTCATGGGCGGCGACGAATGTTTTTGTGTACTGGGACCGTTGCGGGTGTGTACCGGGGGGCGAACGATTCCCATTCCCACCGGAAAACAGCGTGCATTGCTCGCTGCGCTATTGGTCGACGTCAATGAGGTGGTGCCGGTCGGTGAACTGGTCGACCGATTATGGGACGACGATCTGCCGTCCCAGCCGCGCCGCGCACTGCACACGCTGCTGACCCGGCTGCGGCAGAGCCTGGACGCGAACGGCGCCGGACTCGGGGGATATGTCCGTACCGCGCCGGGCGGCTACACCATCGACCTGCCCGCGCACCGCCTGGACCTCACCCGCTTCCACCAACTCACCGAACTGGCCAGGGCCGCTGCCCTGCGCCACGACCTGGCGACCGAGGCCGCGCTGCTCAGCGACGCGCTGGCGCTGTGGCGCGGCCAGCCGCTGGCCGACATACAGTCCGACGCCCTGCACCGCGATGTGGCCCCCCGGCTCCAGGAGAGCTGGCTCAAGGCCAGCGAGCGCTACCACGACGTGTGCCTGGCCCTGGGGCGGCACAACGAGATCGTCGGCGAACTGCGCTCGCTCACCGTCAAGTACCCCTTCCACGAACACCGCTGGCTCCAGCTGATGACCGCCCTGTACCGCTGCGGCCGCAAGGGCGAGGCGCTGGAGGCGTACGCGAGGGTCAGCCGCGCCTTCCGCGACAAGCTGGGCGTGGAGCCGGGCGAGGAACTGCGCCGGCTGCACGTGGCGATGCTGCGCGCGGACGCGGACCGCCTCCCCGCCGCGCAGTGGGCCGCGGACGGGCTGCTGCGCCAGCAGGTCTCCTGACCGGCGCGCTGGGCGGCTCACCCGTTTCGTGCCTCGGCGGACGGGGAACTCCCCTCGCCCGCGGCGGCGCAGGACCGGCGCCGCCGTCCCCGCGCGGCCCGTACGCCGAAGAACAGCAGCAGCGTGCCCGCGACGGCGCCGGCCGCCACGGCGGCGGTCCGCCCGTCGGGCAGGCTGCTCCAGGACGCGGCGCCCGCGTACCCGACCCCGGCCTCGGCGCAGGCCCAGGCCACCGCGGCGGCCCCGCTGAAGGGGGCCAGCCGCCGGTAGGGCATCTTGGCCGCGCCCGCCACGTGCGGCGCCAGCGTGCGCACCAGCGGTACGAAGCGGCAGACGAGCAGCGCCGGGCGGCCGCGCCGGTGGACGGCGGCCTGCGCCCGGTCCCAGGCGGGGCCCGGCACCCGCCGCCCCAGCCGCCCCGCGCGCAGCCCGTCGCCGAGCCGGTACCCGGTCCAGTGCGCCTGGAAGTCCCCGGCCACCGCGCCGGCCGCGGCGCAGGCGATGACGACGGGCAGCGCCAGGGTGCCCGCGTACGCCAGGCCGCCCGCGACCAGCAGCAGACCGAGGGTGGGCACGAACGGGCCGAGGAAGAGCACCGACTCCAGCGCCACCAGCCCGGTGATCACGGCGTACGCGGCCGCCGGCGGCACCGCCGTCAGCACATCGGCGGGCAGGATCATCGATGCTGGTCCGCAACGGTGCCCGGGCCGGCCTGAGCTGCCGCCCGCGCACAGCGCTCCGGCGCGCGCAGATGCGTGACGCGGGCGGGCGGCAGGTTGCGCCACACGACGCTGGAGCCGCCGCCGCTGGCGTGGCGCGCGGCGAACTCCGCCAGCACGTCCGCCACCGCCCGGTGCCGCGCCGCCTCGGTGCGGTTGGCGAACAGCGACCGCGAGGCGAGCGTGCCCAGGTAGCCGAAGAAGGTCAGATGCCCGCCGGGGACCAGGGCGAGCAGGTAGCGCTCCAGCAGGGTCCGTACGAAGTCGGGGTCGAAGTTGGTGAACGGCAGACAGGAGACGATCACGTCGTAACCGCTCTCCGGCAGCGGCGTCTCGGTGATCGACTCCGGGACGATCCGGATGCGCTCGGCGGCGGCGGCCAGGACCGGGTCCGAGCGCAGCGCCTCGTTCAGCAGCCGTACGAAACGGGGGTTGATCTCCACGGTGTCCAGCCGGTCGCCGGGGCCGATCCGCCCGGCCAGCGCGCGGGTGACCGTACCGGTGCCCGCGCCCACCTCCAGCACCCGCACCGGGCTGCGGCCGCCGGGGGCGGGCAGCGGCGCGGCCAGGCGCTGGGCCAGGTGGGAGCTGCTGGGCGCGACCGCGCCGGTGGTGTGCATGGAACGCGTGGCCTCGCGGAGGAACGCGGTGGCACCGTTTTGCCGTCGAACTCCGGTGGGAGCGGTGATCGCGGTGGTCGAAGGGGCGGTTGCGGCCGGTGTCTGGGTCATGGCCGAGACGCTAGGCAGCGGCCGGGCCTGTTCCATCGGCCGTCCTGCGACGGGCACCCCGTACGAAAGTAGGGGGTGGTGATGGACAAGTGGCCGAGGAGGCAGGGACGTTGCACACCTACGATGACCTGGTGAGCAAGCTGGCGGGCCGGACCTGGCCGTGGTGGGCCGAGGCGTTGATGATCTGCGTCGTCGGCGCGGGAACGGTGCAGGAGGCGTACATCGCGGAGGGCGGCACGATGCTCAGCCTGCGGGCCGGGCTGGCCGTCGCGCTGAGCCTGTCCGTGCTGCTGCGCCACTGCCTGCCGCTACTCGCCGCGGTGGTCACCATCGCGGGCGCGGTGCTGCTGGGCTCGGTCTTCCCGCTGCTGGTGGTGCTCTTCCACCTCGCCTCCCGCGGGCGGCTCGCCTTCGGGGCGCTGTGCGTGGTGGCCGCGATGACCGGCAGTTCGCTGGCGCACCCGCAGCACAGCCTGTGGATGACCCGCACCTACGGGCCGCTGCTGGTCCTGCTGCTCGCGCTGGTCATCGGCCTGTGGACGGGCAACCGCCGCCGCCTGGTGGCCTCGCTGGCCGAGCAGGTCGACCATCTGCGGGTGGAGCGCGAACTGCGCGCCGAGCAGGCCCGGCTGGAGGAGCGCACCCGCATCGCCGCCGAGATGCACGACGTGCTCGCCCACCGGCTCACCGTCATCGCGCTGCACACCGGCGCCCTCAAGCGGCGCTCGGGCGACCTCCCCGAGCCGGTGGCCGACCGCATCGGGCTGCTGCGCACCGCCTCCACCGACGCGCTCGGCGATCTGCGGGACGTCCTGGGAGTGTTGCGCGGCCATGACACCGGCGAGGCGCCGGCCTCGCGCGTACCGGGCCTGCAGGGGCTCTCCACGGTCATCGACGAGGCGCGGGCGGCCGGGCAGCAGGTCGCGGCGGTCATCGAGGGCGACCCCGACTCCGTACCCGCCAGCCACCGCCTGGCCATCCACCGCCTGGCCCAGGAGGCCCTGACCAACGCCCGCAAGCACGCCGCGGGGGCGACGGCGGAGCTGGAGGTGAGCTACGGACCGCCGATGTCCAGGGTCGTGGTCCGCAACCCGGCGGGCGCTCCGGGCGAGATCGCGGCCGAGGGCTCGGGATACGGCCTGGTCGGGCTGGCGGAGCGGGTCGCCGCGCTCAACGGCCATCTGGAGTACGGTCCTACGGGATCAGGCGGCTGGAAGGTGGCCGCCGACATCCCGCTCGACGACCAGCGCACCAGGGGAGCGGCATGATCCGGACGATGATCGTCGACGACGACAGCCTGGTGCGGCTGGCGCTCGCCGACATCCTGGAGGACGCGCCCGGCATCACCGTGGCCGCACAGGCCGGTGACGGCGTGGAGGCGGTCCAACGGGCCACCGCGCAGCGCCTGGACGTCGTCCTGATGGACGTGCGGATGCCCAGGATGGACGGGATCGAGGCCACCGGGCGGCTGCTGGCGCTGCCCGAGCCGCCCAAGGTCGTGATGCTGACCACCTTCGACCTGGACCAGTACGTCTACGACGCGCTGGCCGCGGGAGCGGTCGGCTTCCTGCTCAAGGACACCGACCCCGCGGAGATCATCCGGGCCGTGGAGGTCGTCGCCGACGGGCAGGCGATGCTGCACCCCTCCGCCGCCCGCCGCCTCATCGAGCACCACCACCACACCGTGCGCGGCGCCTCGGCCGCCGCCCGCACGCGGGTGGACCGCCTGACCCCGCGCGAGACCGATGTGCTCAGGCTGCTGGCCGACGGCGCCTCCAACGCGGAGATCGCCACGGGGCTGGGCATGCGGGAGAGCACGGTCAAGGCGCACGTCAGCCGTATCCTGGCCGCCCTGGAAGTGGACAACCGGGTGCAGGCCGCGCTGTGCGCGCGCGACGCCGGGCTCACGCGCTGAGGACCGCTCGTTCCTCAACTGCCGTGACGGCGCCGCGAAAGCGCCCTGAACGTACTTAGAAAGCGCCCCGGAAGCGCTCTGAAATCACCGTGAATGCGCGGTGAAAGTGCTGTGAAAGTGCCGTGAAGGCGCTCTGAAATTCAACTGTGATTCCGCTGCAAGTGCCGCTCCCTAACGTTGTTCTCCCGGGACAGCGAACGGAGTGGAGTGGTCCATGAAAAGCGCGAAGGAAGACACCATCTACCCGGGAGTCGACACCATTCGGCGCATTCAGGAACTCGTCGTCCTGTGCTCGCTGCTGCCGCCCGACGGCACGCTGCGTAAAGCGTTGGAAATGGCGCTCGCACTCCACGAGGAGCCTTTGCTCGCGCGGACTTCCCAGCCGGCCGGGTTGCATCCGTTCGAGACCAAGTCCTGGCTCGAGTCCCTGTGGATTCGAGAGGGCCTCTCCGACAAGGAGAGGGAGCTGGTCGCCTGGCAGAACAACAGCGACAACATGGGCAATGCCATTCGTGAACTGCAGGACGTCGAGGAGCAGATCGGCGTCGTGCTGGCCGCCCAGCAGCTGGACAAGAACCTGCACCATCTGTCCTCCCGGCAGGTCAGGGAGATGCAGACCGGTCTGCGGGATTCAGGCGACCAGAAGTCAGTGTGATGTCGACTCTTACCCAGAGGAGAAAATCATGACCGCAACCATGCTCCGGCAGGCTGTTGTCGACGCGGAGTTCCGCAGCGCCGTGCTCGCGGACCCCGCCGCGTTCGGCCTCTCCGCCCAGTCGCTGCCCGCCCCGGTGGAGCAGCTGGACCAGGAGTCCCTGGACTTCTGGACGGCGGGCGCCCAGGCCGTCGAGATGTACGCCTGCGGCTCGACCTGCAGCTCCGGCCCGCTGACGATCCTGTGCGACGGCTCCACCAAGCAGTAATGCCCCGCACTTCGGTGCCCCGGGGCTGACGGCCCCTCAAGGGCGGTGCGGTGGCGCGGCGCGGGCCGTGCCACCGCACCGTACGTGCCGCAGCCGCAACGCCGTACGTGCCGCAGCCGTACGTGCCGTACCGCGCGCCTCGCGCCGCCCCTTTCCGCCCCCCGCTCCTCCCCGACCTCCCGGACTCCCTTGACCGTAGGAGTACTTCACGCATGGGCACTGCCGCATACCCTCTGGACCTCGCCGCCAGGGCCAGCAACCTGTCCGAGCGCCTGCGGGTGGTGGCCACGCTCGGCGACGGGGCCGCGCACGGCGCGCTCGAAGCGTTCGACACCTGGAAGATCGGGCAGCTGGCCGGGAAGCTGGCGGACAAGTTCCTGCAGGAGTCCGCCCACCGGGCGGTGCCCCCGCAGCACACCGAGGAAGGGCTCGTCCAGGCCCTGACCGCCTACCGCCGGCACGAACTGGCCCTGGACGGAGCGCCGGAGAGCGAGCGCGCCTTCCTCGCCTCGCTGCACACCTCCTGGCTGCCCACCTACCGCGACGCCCTGGACCGCCTCGGCTCCACCGCGAGCGAGCCCGCCGCCGACGCTTTCTGGCGCGGCCCCGAGACGTACTACGGCAGGCTGGCCATCGCCTGCGCACCGTTCCTGGCCGAACTGGGCCGGCGGCTCCACCGGGCGCGCGCCGCCCTGCCCGCCCGGCAACGCGCCCTGCTCGGCGACCAGTTGGTGACCGACTTCCAGGCGCATCTGCTGGACCGCTTCGAGATGTCGCTGGCCTGGGCCGTGGAGGCGGACGCCAAGGTCTACTGCGAGCTGCGCGGCATCGACGCCACCGCCGCCACCCAGGAGGAGTACCGCGCCTATCTGGACGAGGCCTTCGCCGACCGCGCCGCCTACCACGCCTTCTTCCTCACCTTCCCGGTGCTGGGCCGCTGGCTGGCCCATGTCACCGCCCTGCTGGCCACGTACGGCCAGCAGGTCCTGCGCCACCTCGCCCGCGACGCCGAACGGATCGCCGGCGCCTTCTTCACCGGGGAGCGGGGCCGGGCGAGGCGGATCGCGCGCTACACCTCCTTCGAGCCCGGCAGCGGCGACTACCACGCGGGCGCGCGCAGCGTCGCCAGGGTGAAGGTGGCCTTCGAGGACGGCGGCACGGACTGCTTCGTCTACAAGCCGCGCGGCGTCGAGGCCGAAGCGGCCCTCCAGGAGCTCCTGGGCACCCTGGCCGAGGAGGGCGCGCTCGGCTTCGCCACCCGCCCCGTCCTGCCCATGGACGGCTACGGCTACGAGGCGCTCATCCCCTCGGGCCGCAACGACGTCACCACCCCGGAACAAGTGGCCGACATCTACCGCGAGCTGGGCGGCTACCTCGGCATCTTCTACGTACTGGGCGGCAGCGACCTGCACCACGAGAACATCCTGGTCGCCGACGGGCACGCCTTCGTCTGCGACGCGGAGACCGTGCTGGGCGCCCTCACCGAAGGGCAGGGGGTGGCCGAGGGCACCCTGATCGACTCCGTGTTCAAGACCGGCCTGCTGGAGCGCCCGCAGGGCACCTCGCAGGCCGAGGGCCAGGCCGGCATGAAGCTCAGCGGCTACGCCGGCGGCGAGGAGTACGAGATGCCGATGCCGGTACCGCAGATCGGCGGCGACCGGCTCAGCTTCCAGGCGTCGGTGGGCCAGCGCACCGGCGTGCGCATCCCGGCCAGGACCGCCAACCGCGTCTTCCTCAACGGCACGCTGGTGGCCCCCGAGGACTACGCGGAGGCCATCACCGACGGCTTCAACCGCGTCTACGGCTGGTTCCAGTGGCGCCCCGAGGAAGCCGCCCGCCGTATCACGGAGATCTTCGGCGGCATATCCGTACGCTTCGTGAACTGGAGCACCCAGATCTACCAGCAGCTCCTGGTCGCCGCCCGGCACCCCAAGTCCCTGGCCGAGCCGCTGGAGATCGACCTGCTGGCCAACACGGTGCGCACCTTCCCCCGCACCTGGGACCACGACAACGTACTGGCCGAGCGCGAGACCGCCTCGCTGTGGCAGCTGGACGTGCCGCTGTTCACCGCCGCCGCGCAGGGCACCCGGCTCGTGCACGACCACAGCGGCCTGCTCCCCTCGTCCCTGGAACTGTCCCCGCTGGACCACGCCAGGCGCCGTATCGCCCGCCTGACCGACAACAACCGTGTCCAGCAGACCCGTTACATCGCGGCCAGCCTGGTCACCGACGGCGTGGCGGACGAGTCCTTCGTCCAGGCCGCGACGGACTACGCGGCCAAGATCGGCGACCGGCTCCGCAAGGAGATGCGCGAGCCCGGCGCCGCCACCCCGTGGACCTCGGCCGAACTGGTCGACGGCGCCGTCAACCGGGTGGACATCGAGGCCGACCTCTACCTCGGCACCGGCGGCATCGCCCTGTTCCTGGCCTACCTGAACGAGGCCGTGCCCCGCGAGGAGTTCCGGGCGGCCGCCGAACGGGCCGCCGAGCACGCCGTACTGACCGGCAACCGCGAGCGCCCCGGCGCCTTCGGCGGCGTGGGCGGCACCATCTACCTCCTCACCCACCTGCACCACCTGTGGAAGGACGAGCGGCTGCTGGAGCAGGCGGTACGGCTCACCGACTCCCTGCCCCAACTGATCGAAAAAGACCGGCACTTCGACGTCTTCCAGGGAGCCGCGGGCCTCATCCCGGTCCTCCTCGGCCTGGCCGACGCCACCGACGGGCACGGCATCGGCCTGGCGCACCGATGCGCCGAACACGTCCTGCGCCACGCCGAGGCCGACGGCGACACCCTGAGCTGGCGGCCCTTCCCCGCCGAGGTCGCCGAGCACAACCTCACCGGGTTCGCGCACGGCGCCGCCGGCATCGGCTGGGCCCTGATCGCCCTGGGGCGGCGCACCGGACGCCAGGAGTACGTGGACGCGGGCAAGCGCGCCTTCGCGTACGAGTCCCGGCACTTCGACGAGGGTGAACAGGACTGGTACGACCTGCGGACCGGCTCCGGCGGCATCTCCCGGCAGGGCCGCCACTACGCCAACGCCTGGTGCAACGGGGCCGCCGGGATCGGGCTGAGCCGGATCACCAGCTGGGCGGCGCTGGGCGGCGAGGACGAGACGCTGCTGCGCGAGTCCTACAAGGCGCTGCGGGCCACCGTCCGCAATTTCCCGCGACTGCGCAACCACACGCTGTGCCACGGCACATCGGGGAATGCGGAACTGCTGCTGCGGGTGGCGGAACTGCGGGACGACCCCACCTTCCGGATGGAGGCCAATGTCCAAGTGCAGGCGCTGTGGCGGGACTTCGACAGCGTGCGGGACGGGGTGGCGGAGGGCAGCGCCAACTTCTTCCCGGGACTGATGCTGGGCATCGCCGGATTCGGCATGCACTGCCTGCGGCTGGCCGCGCCCGAAAGGGTCCCCTCCGTCCTGCTTCTGGACCCGCCGCCGCGTAACCGATGACCGGGCCGCATTCCCGTTCCAGCAGATCCGAACAGCCGAAGGAGAAGAAGCGTATGTCCGTCGAATCCTGCACCGAATTCCTGCGTGCGGCCCAGGAACCGGGCGATATCGCGCAGCAGATGAAGGCGATGACGGGGCTGGCGGAGCTCGTCCTGCTCGGCGAGCGGAAGGGGTACTCCTTCAGTCAGAAGGAACTGGTGGAGGCCTCGGCGCTCTTCTCCGCCTCCGCCGCAGAGGTCCCGGCCGCCGTGCCGCACAGCCGCCCGTCCCCGGAGGCCACCAGCTTCTACCACTACGAATACCCGATCGACGAGCTGCCCGGATTCGAGACGGTCGGCCAAGAGCTGCCCCGCCTCAAGGTCAAGCCCCCCACCGTGGACTTCGGCCAGTTCGCCGCGGACTTCCGCGACGAGGACCTGTGGTCCACCTCGCTCTCGCCGGCCTCCCCCGAATTCCGCACCTGGCACCACGAGGCCTCCACCGCGCAGTGGCGCACCGCCCCGTCCGGCCTGCCCGCCAACCCCGGCTTCCACCTGGTCAACCTCGACGAGCACGTCGAACACCCGGGATATCTGGACTACTTGGCGGCCAAGAACCGCGTCGTGGACTGCCTGGAGCGGCTCTTCGGCGGCGAGGTGCGCTTCTCCGGATCGCTGTGGTACCCGCCGGCCTCCTACCGGCTGTGGCACACCAACGAGGACCACCCGGGCTGGCGGATGTACGTCATCGACACGGACCAGCCTTTCGAGGACCCCGCCAAGACCTCCTTCTTCCGCTACATGAACCCGCGGACCCAGGAGATCGTCACGCTCCCCGAACGGCAGCGGATCGTACGGTTCTTCAAGATCGAGCAGGACCCCGCCAAGCTCTTCTGGCACTGCATCGTCAACCCCACCGACCGGCACCGCTGGAGCTTCGGCTTCTCCGTCCCCGACCACTGGATGGACCGCCTGCGCCCGGACGCGGCCTGACACCCTCCCGCCCCCGACCCCTACGAGGTGAGGACACACGTGGCGCCGGCCGCAGCAGCACCACCCGCCATCCGCGCCCGCTCGGTCGCCAAGACCTACGCGGGCACCGCGGCCGTACGCGGCATCGACCTGACCGTCGCCCAGGGCGAGACCTTCGGCTTCCTCGGCCCCAACGGCGCGGGCAAGACCACCACCATCGCGATGCTGTGCACCCTGGCGATGCCCACCAGCGGGCGGATCGAGATCGCCGGGTACGACACCCGCACCGACCCGCACCAGGTGCGCCGCACCATCGGCCTGGTCTTCCAGGAGACCACGCTGGACGGGGAGTTGACGGCGGCGGAGAATCTGCGCTTCCACGCCGACCTGTACGCGCTGCCCACCGCCGGGCTGCCCGCCCGGATCGACGCCATGCTCGACCTGGTCGGGCTGAGCGCGCGGCGCGACAGCCTGGTGCGCACCTTCTCCGGCGGGATGCAGCGCCGCCTGGAGATCGCCCGCGGCCTGCTGCACCGCCCCCGGCTGCTGTTCCTGGACGAGCCCACCATCGGCCTGGACCCGCAGACCCGGGCGCAGGTGTGGACGTATCTGGCCGAGATCCGCGAGCGCGAGGCCACCACCATCTTCCTGACCACGCACTACCTCGACGAGGCCGAGCAGTGCGACCGTATCGCCATCATCGACGAGGGCCGGATCGTCGCCCAGGGCTCACCGGCCGAGCTGAAGTCGGTGATCGGCGCCGACCGGATCGAGCTGCGCACCGCGGACGACACCGCGGCCGCCGAGGCGCTGCGAGAGCGCTTCGGACTGCGGCCCACCGCCATTCCCGGCGGCCTGCGGGTGCGGGTGGAGGACGGCGCGCGGGCCGTGCCCGAGCTGTGCGCGGGCCTCGGCGTCGCCGTACAGGAGGTCACCGTCATCCGCCCGACCCTGGACGACGTCTTCTTCCACCACACCGGGCGCGGGCTGCGCGACGAGACCGTGAATGGCGCCGATCCGGCGGGGGAGCGCTGATGACCCACACCACGTCGGGACCCGCCACCGCACGCCGGGGCGCCGAACCGCCCATGGCCCCCTCGGCGGACCCCCGTCCGCGCCGCCTGGCCAACGAGATACGGGCCGGGCGCATGGTCTGGCGCCGCGAGATGAAACACTTCTGGCGCGACCTGCCCAGGGTGGCCGCCTCCCTGGTCCAGCCGCTGCTCTTCCTGTACGTCCTGGGCGTCGGCCTGGCCGGGATCGTCGACTCCTCCGGCTCCTCCGACGACTATCTGCTCTTCCTCTTCCCCGGGGTGCTGGTGATGTCCATCCAGCAGCCCGCGGTCGCGGTCGGCTCCTCGATCGTCTGGGACCGGCAGAGCGGCTTTCTGCGCGAGATGCTGGTGGCGCCCGTCGGGCGCAGCACCCTGCTGATCGGCAAGTGCCTGGGCGGCGCCACGGTCGCCACCTGCCAGGCCGTGGTGGTGCTGGCCAGCGCCGGGCTCGCCCATGTCCCCTACCGGCTGGACCTGTTCGCCGCGCTGCTGGCCGAACTCCTGCTGGTGGCGCTGGCCATGACGGTGCTCGCGGCGGCGCTGGCGGTCAGCATCCGGCGGGTGCAGACCTTCAACGTGGTCCTGGCCGCGATGTTCATCCCGCTCACGTTCCTGTCCGGAATGATGTTCCCCATCAGTGCCATGCCCGCCTGGATGGCCGCCCTCGCCCTGGTCAACCCGATGACGTACGCGGTCGACGCGATGCGCGGGACGGTCATGGCCTTCCACCACGGGCCCGCCGCGCCCTACTTCGACCGCCTCACCTGGGGCGGCCACCCGGTGCCCATGAGCGCGTCCCTGGGCCTGGTGGCCCTCACCGTCGTCCTCGCCCTCCTCGTGGCCAACCGCCGTTTCTCACGCGGCGACTGAGACCACCCCCCCCACCCCACTACCTGAAGGAGACCGCCCATGACGGGCACCTCACGCATGCCCCGCCTCACTCGCAGGCCGGTCCGACTCCTGGCAGCGGCGGGCGTGCTGGCCGCCGCCCTGCTGGCCGCCCCCACCCAGCAGGCCCACGCCTTCGGTACGTACGGCTCCAACGGCCAGAGCCACGAGCACGAGCGGATCACCCGCGCCGCCCTGTCGTGCGACTCCCAGCTCGCCCCCAAGGGGTCCTGTTTCGAGCCCGCGTCGATGAGCCAACTGGCGGGGAACAAGGCCCAGTTGCTCACCGGCAAGGGTATCGGAGCGGTGGGCGCGCCGGACCGCGGCCAGATCACCCAGGCCACCGCGCACTGCGACAACGCCGACTACCTGGACACGTCCGGCTACGGCCAGACCCGCGCGCAGGCCACCAAGGCCCTGCAGAACTGCATCGCCTACCTCCAGGACCGCTTCGGCGACGGCGGCGAGCGCTCCGGCAAGATGGCCGGCGGATCCGGCGCGCTCGACCCCGAGCAGGTCAGCCTCGACGGCCAGGACTGCAACTTCATCCAGACCTCGTACGAGACCCGCGCCAAGTGCAAGGCCATCGACGCCTTCGGTGACGCCCTGCACGGCATCCAGGACTTCTACGCCCACGGCAACTGGACCGACCGGCCCGACCAGAGCCAGGCGGTGGGCATCCACAATCCCCCCGGCCTGGACAGGTCCGGCCCCTCCCCGCTGCTGGACCTGACCGCCGCCGCCCCGCCGGCCGCCTCGGCCGTGCCGAAGGACTTCTCCACCGGCTGCTACAGCATCTCCAGCCCGACGGGCCCCTGCCCCGGCAACAACCGCGTCTCGCACTACCCCGACATGAACAAGGACAACGGTCAGATCGACCCGGTCACCGGCGCCACCTCCAGCCCCACCACCACCCGCGGCAAGGTGGTCAACGGCTCCACCACCAACTTCGACCACGCGGTCAAGGGCGCCATCGCCGAGACCCAGCGCCAGTGGACCGACCTCCAGAAGGTCTTGAAGTCCACCTACGGTGACGCCCAGGGCGCCCGCTTCATCTGCGCCCTCACCCACGACAACCCGGTCGCCGACTGCCGCTGACGCGGCCCCGGCCCACGGCCCGGCCCCGCCGGTGCTCCCGGGGGGCCCGGGCCGTGCTGTGTCCCAACTCCATTGCTGTACAGGGTGGTTGACACAGCGGAACGGGGCCTTCACCATCTGTAGCCCTGGTTCGTCGCCGCACCGTGCAGCGCTGTCGGCGCTTACGGGCACACCACGCCGTCGGGTGAGTCCGGCCGCACCCGCCCCTCGGGCGGCAGCCTGACCCTGGGGACCCTCGTGGCCGCCACGGGCGCGATCCTGTACGGCGCCGGCCGGTTCGACTCCGTCGACCTCATCGCGTTCACGGTCGTGGGGGGCCTGGGCGGCGGGCTGACCTTCGCGCTCGGCCCGACCGCCTGGGGCCACTGGATCGCCCTCACCCGCCTCTGGCTGCCGCTCACCGGGCGCCTTCCCTGGCACGTCAACGCCTTTCTGGAGGACGCCCACCGGCGTGGCGTGCTGCGCCAGTCCGGCGCGGTGTACCAGTTCCGCCACGCCCGCCTCCAGGACCACCTGGCCCACGCCTTCCGGACGGCCCGCTGAGCGGCCGCCCGGAAGAGGGGTCCGTGCCTCACGCCTCCGCGACGGCCTCCAGGGGGCTCAGGGCGGCTGCCCGGCGGGCCGGAACGGCGGCCGCGAGCGCGCCGATGGCGAGCGACACCAGGCACACGAGCAGGAGGGTTCCCCAGGGCAGCGCCAAGGAGTAGCCGGCCAGGGCGCCGTTCGCCAGGGCGCCGACCGTCCAGGCGCCGAAGAGCCCGCCCGCCAGGCCCAGCAGGGTGCCGAAGGCGGCGACGGTCAGCGACTCCAGGCGGATCATGCGCCGGATGCCGGCGCGGTCCATGCCGATGGCGCGCAGTACGCCGATCTCGCGGGTGCGCTCCGAGACCGACATGGCCAGGGTGTTCACGATGCCGAGCGCGGAGATCACGGCGCCGATGGCGAGCAGCCCGTACATCAGGGTCAGCAGGCTGCTCAGGGCGCCGGCGGCCTCGCGGACGAGTTCCTCGCGGTCCTGCACCTTCAGCAGCGGGCTGTTGCCCACGGCGGTGCGCAGCCGGTCCGCGGTGGCCTGCGAGTCCGCGCCGCCGTCGGTGCGCACGAGGATCCGCTGGACGGAGCCGGGGTTGAAGCTGTGCCGCTGCACCTCACTGCGGGCGCCCAGCGCGTCGTGGGCGGTGGGGTTGTCCTCGTAGACGCCGACGACGGTGTACTGCCGGACGTCCTGGCTACGGCCCATCCGGGCGTTGAGCTTGCCGCCCGCGCGCACGCCGTGCTCCTGGGCGAGGGTGCGGGACAGGGCGATCCGGCCCGGCCCGAGGTCCTTGAGGGAGCCGCTGAGGAAGTCGAGCTTCATGGTGGCGTCCGCGGTGGCGGGGTCGACACCGGAGATCTCCCGGACACCGCCGCCGACGAACAGGGCGGAGTCCGTGACGGCGGCCGCGGTCCGTACCCCTGAGGTGCCTGCGACCCGCTGTACGGCGGCCGGGTCGATGCCGGTCATGGTGGTGCGGGTGCCGATCACGTAGTCGGCGCCGAGGCCGGCCGCGGCCTGGCGGTCCAGCGCCTGCCCGGTGGAGTTGCCGATGACGGCGAGCCCGGCGACCAGCGCCGTGCTGACCATCAGGGCGGCGGCGGTTGCGGCGGTGCGCCGCGGGTCGCGCAGCGCGTTCTCTTGCGCGAGACGGCCGGTGACCCCGAAGCGGCCGGTCAGGCGTCCGGTCAGCCGGATCACGGGGGCGGCGAGCAGCGGCGCCAGCATGATCATGGCGACGACGAGGGCGGCGCAGCCGGCCATCGCGTTCTGCAGGTTCTCCACCGAGGCGTCCTTGGCCCCCATCAGCGACACCAGCAGCCCGGCGCCGAGGGCGAGGAGGACCAGTCCCACCACGCCGCGTACGCGGGACCGGGCGGCGCCGGGCGGCTGCTCGGCCGAGCGCAGCGCCTCGATGGGCGCGACCTTCGCCGCCCTGCGGGAGGGCAGCCACGCGGCGAGCACGGTGACCCCCACGCCCACCCCGAGCGCCGCCACGACGGGACGCGGGCCGATCACCAGGGGCCCGTCGGGCAGGGTGTCCCCGGTGGCGCTCAGGACGTCGGGCAGTACGCGGGCGATGCCCAGGCCGAGCAGGAAACCGGCCGCCGATGCGGCGAGGCCGATCAGGAGGGCCTCCAGGAGGACGGAGCGGACCACCTGGCGGCGCGCGGCGCCGATGGCCCGCAGCAGCGCGATCTCACGGGTGCGCCGCGTCACGAGCATGGTGAAGGTGTTGACGACGAGGAAGGAGCCGATGAACAGCGAGACCCCGGCGAAGATGAGCGGCAGCTTCTCGTAGCCCCGGGTCAGGGTGTCGACGCGGATGGCCTGCTGGGCGGCCTGGGCCGTGCCGGTGACGGCCTCGGCCCGGTCGGCCGGGAGCAGGTCGGTGACCTTGCGGGCGAGCGCGGACCGGTCGGTGCCGGGGGCGGCGGACAGGTCGATGCCGGTGTAGTGGCCAGGAGAGGCGAACAGCCGCTGGGCGGTCGCCTTGTCGAACAGGGCGAGGGTGCCGCCGGCCGTCACCCGGGTGTCGTCGGTGGTGACGATGCCCACGAGCCGCTTGGTCATGACCGGGCCGTCGGTGGCCAGCGTGATCAGGTCGCCGATGCCGAAGTGTCCGGCGGCCGCGGTGCCGCTGTCCACGGCGAGTTCACCGCTGTTTCGCGGGGCGTGGCCCTTGACCAGCGGGTGGCGGCGGTCCTTGCCGTCCTTGCCCGGTATGTAGGCGCCGGCCGGGTGCGCCCACGCCTTGTCGGCCCGCAGGGGAGTGCCGTCCGCCGCGTTCAGGACGGCCGAGCCGTCGACCGAGGGGCGTACGGCGGCGACGCCGGGTACGTCGGCCAGTTTCCCGACGAGGGCGTCGTCGAGCACGGAGGTGTTCCGATTCGCGGCGGCCCCCGGCGGGGGAGCCTTCGGGGTCACGGAGAGGGCGATGTCCGCGAAGTTCTTCGACGCGGCGGCGCGGTGGGCCGCGGCGGAGGAGTCCGCGAAGACGAGGGTGCCGGAGACGAACGCGACACCCAGGCAGACCGCGAGGACGGTCATGGCCAGACGGGCCTTGTGCGCGAGGACGTTGCGCAGGGCTGTTCTCAGCATGGGGAGCTTTCGGGAGCGTGGGGGTACGGGGGCGTACGGCGCGGGGGCAGGGGCCCGGGAGGCATGCGGGCGGATGGCATGCGGGCGGGTGGCTGGTCCGGTGCCGGGGGAGGGCGGGTCAGCTGGTGCGGGAGCGGCTGTCGGGAGCGGGGCCGGGGCCGGGGGCCTGGGGGTTCTCCCCGGAAAGGCGCAGCATCCGGTCCAGGACCCGATCCGGGGTGGGCCGTGTCATCTCGTCGACCAGGCGGCCGTCGGCGAGGAAGACCACGCGGTCGGCGTAGCCGGCGGCGACGGGGTCGTGGGTGACCATGACCACGGTCTGGCCCAGCTCGCGCACCGAGTCGCGCAGGAAGCCCAGGACCTCGGCGCCGGCGCGGGAGTCGAGGTTGCCGGTGGGCTCGTCGCCGAAGATGATCGCGGGCCGGGAGACCAGGGCCCGGGCCACCGCGACGCGCTGCTGCTGCCCGCCGGAGAGCTGTCCTGGCCGGTGGCCCAGGCGCTCGGCGAGGCCGACCTTGGAGACCACGCGGTCCAGCCACTGCTGATCGGGCCGGCGCCCCGCGATGGCCAGGGGCAGCGTGATGTTCTCCAGCGCGGTCAGCGTCGGCAGCAGGTTGAACGCCTGGAAGATGAAGCCGACCCGGTCCCGGCGCAGCGCGGTGAGCTGCCGGTCGTTGAGCGTGCCCAGTTCGGTGGTGCCGATGCGTACGGAGCCGGAGGTGAACGAGTCGAGCCCGGCGGCGCAGTGCATCAGGGTGGACTTGCCGCTGCCGGAGGGGCCCATGATCGCGGTGAACTCGCCCTCCCGGAAGGCGATGCCGACCCGGTCCAGGGCGACGACACGGGTGTCGCCGCTGCCGTAGACCTTGGAGAGGTCGGTGGTGGCGGCCGCGATCCCGGCCGTCGGGTGCGGCGGAAGCGTGCCAAGGGATGGGGCGGTCACAGGGGACTCCTCTTCGGGTGCCAACGGGTGCACGTCGAAGGGTGTCCGGGGAACGTATCGGGGCCTGGGCCGCCGTGTATCGGCGTCCGCTTCGCTGTGTATCGGTTGCGTAGAACGGAGCGGGGCGGTGAGTTCGTAGCGGCGAACGGCGAACGGCGAACGGCGAACGGCGAACGGCGAACGGCGAACGGCGAACGGCGAACGGAGTACGGAGAACGGCGAACGGCGAACGGCGAACGGCGAACGGCGAACGGCGAACGGCGAACGAAGCCGTGCGGTCAGTCCGGCAGGCGCAGGGTGGCGACGGCGCCGCCGTCCGGGGCGTTGTCCAGGCGCAGCTCGGCGCCGAGGAGCCGGGCCTGGCCCAGCGCGATGGTCAGGCCCAGGCCGTGGCCCGCGCCGCGCTCCTTCGCGCCCGTGTGGAAGCGGCGCGGGCCGTCGAGCAGCAGGTCAGGGGGGAAGCCGGGGCCGTGGTCGCGCACGACGACCGTACGGTCCCCGACGGTGACCCGTACCGGTGCGGCCCCGTGCCGGTGGGCGTTGACGACGAGGTTGCTGACGATCCGTTCGAGGCGCCGCGGGTCGGTCTCCACCGTCGGCGGGGCCGGTGCGTCGGCGACGGCGACCTCGGTGTCGAAGCCGGTGCGCGCCACGGCCTCGGCGACGACCGCGTCGAGCGGGACATGGGCGCGGACCGGCTGTTCGGCTCCCGCGTCCAGCCGGGAGATCTCCAGCAGGTCCTCGACCAGGCCGCGCAGGTCGCGCACCCGGGCCCGCAGCAGATCCTCCGTCTCGCCGGGCGGCAGCAGGTCGACGGCGGCCAGTAGACCGCCGACGGGGGTACGCAGCTCGTGGGCCACGTCCGCGGTGAACTGGCGCTCGGTGCGCAGCCGTCGGCTGAGGCTGTCGGCCATGAGGTCGACGGTGGTGGCGATGTCGGCGACCTCGTCGCGGCCCTTGGTGGGCCCGGTCCTGGCGTCCAGGTCCCCGGCCGAGATCCGGCCCGCGGTCTCGGAGACCTGCCGCAGCCGGCGGCCGAGCAGCCCGGCCCCGTACACCGCCAGGGGTGTGGCCGCCGCGAGTGCGATCAGCGAGGCCACCGCCATGGTCGCGTCGAGCCGGCGCAGCGTGTGCAGCTCCGCGCTCATGTTGGCCCGGACGGCCAGCACCCGGCTGTCCGGGCCGCCGACCCGCTGGGCGGCCCAGACGCTCGGGCCCACGTTGTTGTCCACGCGCCCGTCGTAGGCCGTGTGCCGGTCGCCGTCGGCCGGGTGCCGCAGCGCGGCGGGCAGCTCGGCCGGATCGAGTTCGGCGCCGTCCGCGACGGCTCCGGTGCGCCGGTAGATGTCCATGGCCGAGTACAGGCTGTTGAAGGCCCGCATCTCGGCCCGGCTCCGGATGTCCCGCGCGGTCCACAGGTGCACCAGTACGCCGACGGCCGCCGCGACCAGGCAGGCCGTGGCGGCGGCCAGCGCGGCGATCTTCCAGCGCAGGGGTACGCGGTCCGGCCGCGGCCGGTCGAAGGGGCGCACCTCAGCGCCTGAGCTTGTAGCCGAAGCCGCGGACCGTCTCGATCCGGTCCCGGCCCAGCTTCCTGCGCAGCCGCTGCACACACAGGTCCACGACCCGGCTGTCGCCGTCCCAGCCGTACTCCCACACGTCCCGCAGCAGGGTGTGCCGCTCCAGCACGATGCCCGGGTGGGCGGCGAACTCCAGCAGCAGCTTCAGCTCGGTCGGGGTCAGCGCCACCGGGTTTCCGGCGACGAACACCTCCATGCCGCCGGTGTCGATGCTCAGATCCCCGAAGACCAGCAGCTGTGCCTCGGACGGCGCCGGTCCCTCGTCCGCGGCCCGCTCGGGCCCCGGGGCAGGCGCGTACGTCGCCCGGCGCAGCAGCGAGCGGATCCGCGCCACCAGCACGAAGGTGTCCACGGGCTTGACCACGTAGTCGTCCGCCCCGGCCTCCAGACCCGCGACGACATCGAGCCCGTCGCCGCGCGCCGACATCATCAACACCGGCACCAGGCTGGTCTCCCGGACCCTGCGGCACAGGCCGATCCCGTCCAGACCGGGCAGCATCACATCCAGGATCAGCAGGTCGAAGCCCTCGTCACGGAAGAGCTCCAGCCCCGCCAGCCCGTCGGCCGCGGCCTTGACCCGGTAGCCGTAGCGCTCCAGGGCCACGGCGAAGGACCGGCGCATCAGGTCGTCGTCCTCCACCAGCAGCACACGGACGGGCCGCTCGGAGGCCGGAGCCGGGGCGGACGAGGACACGAGCGGATCACTCCCGTTCAGACGGTCACGAGACACAGGCCCCGCACGCCCTCCCACGCACCGGCGACCTGCCAAGAACGATATGGCAGCCACCGACAGCGGCAACCGCATCACACCCCGCCGCCCCCTTTCGATGGCCGACCAAGCGCTCGCTGATACCCAGCGGATACAAACCCGCCCGGAACGGCACGGCCCTCTCCCGCCGCCCGCGGCCTACCGCGCCCGCTTCTCCGCCCGCGGAAAACTGTCCTTCCAGTCGCCCAGAGCGCCGGGCCCAAGCACGCGCTTGTCGCTGTGACTGCCGTCCGCGATCTCGATCTGCGCGTACTGACTGCCCGAGAAGACCCAGTACTGGTTCCGGTTGTCGGGCGAGGGCATGACCGC
>NZ_JBSIBZ010000116.1:0-25263 GCF_058245575.1 Streptomyces sp. UF-297
CACCCCCCCCCCCCCCCCCCCCACCACCCTCACGGCTCCGCTCGCGCAGTCGGCCGCCGCCGAGGGCGCCCCCGTGGGCGCCCCGGCCGCGGCGCATCTTCGGCCCGGCCCGGACGAGGAGGACCGGCAGGGCGCCTCACGCCGTACGGTCTCCGCCTGGCTGCCCTACTGGAACCAGCGGACCGCCTACGCCGACGCGCTGCGCCACGCGGACCAGCTGCACACCGTCAGCCCGTTCTGGTACGAGACCAACTCCGCGACCGCCATCAAGGGTTACGACGGGGCGGGCTCGCGGCGGATCATCGACGGCCTGCACGCCGCCGGCATCAAGGTCGTGCCCACCGTCGTCGAGACCCTGGAGGCCAAGGACATGGCCGCCCTGCTGCTCAGCCCCGGACGCCGCGCGGCCCATGTCGACGCCCTGCTCAAGGTCGCCACCAGCCGCTCGTACGACGGCCTGGACCTGGACTACGAGACCATGGACGCCACCCATGACCGGCGGCTGCGGGACCGCGTACGGGCCGGGTACAGCGCGCTGATCGGCGAGCTGTGCCCGCGGCTGCGCGCCCTGGGCAAGAGCTGCGTGATCACGGTGATGGCCCGCACGGAGGGCAGCGGCGGCGCGTACGACTACGCCTTCATCGGCCGGCACGCCGACCGCATGCGGATCATGGGCTACGACCTGCACTGGTCGGGCGGCGGCCCGGGGCCGCTGTCCTCCCGGGACTGGTACGAGGCCTTCTTGAAGTACGCCACGGCCCGCGTCCCCCGGCACAAGATCGAGGTGGCCTTCCCCGGCTACGGCTGGGACTGGGTCCACGGCTCCACGTCCCGCGCGGGCCATGTGACATGGAAGGAGGCCGAGGCGCTGCGCCGGACCAAGGGCGCCGCCTACCGCTTCGACGCCGACTCCGGCACCCCGCACTTCACCTACAAGGACGGCAAGGACACGCACCTGGTGTGGTACCAGGACGCGCGCGGCGTCACCGCCCAGCTGCCGCTGCTGAAGAAGTACGGGGTGCGCAACACCGGCCTATGGGCGCTCGGATTCGAGGACCCGGGCTTCTGGAGCGCGCTGCGCGCCCAGTAGCCGCAGCGCCGCCTCCGAAGGGGAGCCCTCCTTCGCGGTGTACGTCAGCAGGCCCTGACCGGAGCCGTCGGGCGTCTGCATCAGCTCGAAGTCCAGCTCCAGCGCGCCCACCAGCGGGTGGTGGAAGCGCTTGGTGCCGAAGGTGCAGTTGCTCACCGAGTGCCGCGACCACAGGGCGCTGAACTCGGCGCTCTTCATCGACAACTCACCGACCAGCTCCGCCAGTTGCTGGTCCTCGGGGTGCCGGCCCGCGGCCATCCGCAGTGAGGAGACCGCGCGCCGGGTCTCCATCTCGCGGTCCGGGTACAGCTCGCGGGTGTGCGGGTCCAGGAACAGCAGCCGGTGGGCGTTGGGGCGGTCCAGCGGCCGGGCGGGGCTGTCGAAGTCCAGATGCCCGGCCAGCAGGGCGTGCCCCAGCCGGTTCCAGGCCAGCACTTCGAAGCGCCGGCCCATCGCCATCGCGGGCACCCCCTCCAGCATGTCCAGCAGGCGCAGCACGCCGGGCCTGGCCTTGTCGGGGCGTACGGCGGGGCGGCGCTTGGCCTTGGCGGGGCGGGCCAGTTCGCGCAAGTGCGTCCGCTCGTCCTCGCTCAGGCGCAGCGCGCGGGCCAGCGCGTCCAGCACCCCGTCCGAGGCGTTGTGGCTCTGCCCCTGCTCCAGCCTGGTGTAATACGCGGCGCTCACCCCGGCCAGCTGCGCCAGCTCCTCGCGCCGCAGGCCCGGTACCCGGCGGCGGACGCCGTAGGTGACCAGACCGACGTCCTCGGGCTGGAGCCGGGCGCGGCGGGTGCGCAGAAAGTTTCCCAACTCGGCGGGTTTGTCCATGGAGATCAGTCTCCATCATCGTGCAGCGCCGAGCCTGACCCTGTCAGTACCAGGCACGGACGCCCTGTTCCCCCAGGGATACCGACCGCTTAGTATGCCCACGGCACCGGGGCCCGCGGGCCGCACCCGTCACGACGTCACGAGGTGGAGCTGAAGTGAAGGCATGGCGCGTACATCGCAACGGTGAGCCGCGAGAGGTGATGCGGCTCGAGGACGTGCCCGACCCCCGGCCCGGCCCGGGACAACTGCTGCTGCGGGTACGGGCCGCCGGCGTCAACTTCCCCGACGCGCTGCTGTGCCGCGGCCACTACCAGGTGCGCCCGCCGCTGCCGTTCACACCCGGCGTGGAGATCTGCGGGGAAGTGCTGGAGGCGGGGGAGGGCGTCGCAGCGGACCGCGTGGGGCAGCGGGTGCTGGCCCAACCGCCGCTGCCCGACGGTGGGTTCGCCGAACTGGCCGTCGCGGACGCGGCAGCCGTACGGCCCGCTCCCGAGGCGCTGGACGACGCCGAGGCCGCGGCCCTGCACATCGGCTACCAGACCGGCTGGTTCGCCCTGCACCGCCGCGCGGCCCTCCAGCCGGGCGAGACCCTCCTGGTGCACGCCGCGGCGGGCGGCGTGGGCAGCGCCGCCGTCCAGCTCGGCAAGGCGGCGGGCGCCCATGTGATCGGCGTCGTCGGCGGCGCGGACAAGGCGCGCACCGCCCGCGAACTGGGCTGCGACCTGGTCCTGGACCGGCGCGCGGACGGCATGGACATCGTCGCCGCCGTCAAGGACGCCACCGGCGGCCGGGGCGCGGACGTGGTCTACGACCCGGTCGGCGGCGACGCCTACGCCCAGTCCGTCAAGTGCATCGCCTTCGAGGGGCGGATTGTCGTCGTCGGCTTCGCCGGCGGCACCGTACCCGCCCCGCCCCTCAACCACGCCCTGGTCAAGAACTACTCCATCCTCGGCCTGCATTGGGGTCTCTACAACACCAAGGACCCGGCCGCGGTCGACACCTGCCACCAGGAGCTGACCAAGCTCGCGGCGCAGGGCGCCGTCCGGCCGCTGATCGGCGAGCGGGTGCCGCTGACGGGCGCGGCCGACGCGGTCCAGCGCGTCGCCGACGGCACCACGGTGGGCCGCCTGGCCGTGATCCCCGACGCCGAGGAGAAGCGATGAGCACGGCAGACGACGCGCGGACGGACGGCCCGGCGGGCGGGACCTGCGAGCAGGCACAGCAACTGCGCCGCCGCGTGGCGCGGTTGCTCGCCGCGCACCCGCCGCACTCCACCCCGGCCCCCGACTTCCTGCGGGCCCGCTTCGACGCGGGCCTGGCCTGGGTGCACTTCCCCGAAGGGCTCGGCGGGCTGGGCCTGCCGCGCGCCCTCCAGGCGGTCGTGGAGGCCGAGTTGGCGGCGGCGGGCGCGCCCGACAACAATCCGAGCCGCATCGGCATCGGCCTGGGCATGGCGGCCCCCACCATCCTCCGCTTCGGTACGGAGCAGCAGAAACAGCGCTTCCTGCGGCCGCTGTGGACCGGCGAGGAGGTCTGGTGCCAGCTGTTCAGCGAGCCCGGCGCCGGGTCGGACCTCGCGGCGCTGGCCACCCGCGCCGTACGGGAACCCAGTGCCGATGGGGCCGGCACGGCAGGCGGCGACTGGATCGTGGACGGCCAGAAAGTGTGGACCTCTTCGGCGCACCTGGCCCGCTGGGCGATCCTGATCGCCCGTACCGACCCCGATGTGCCCAAGCACCGCGGCATCACCTACTTCCTGTGCGACATGACCGACCCGGGCGTCGAGGTCCGCCCGCTGCGCCAGATCACCGGCGAGGCGGAGTTCAACGAGGTCTTCCTCACCGGCGTCCGCATCCCCGACGCGCACCGTCTGGGCGAGGTCGGCCAGGGCTGGCAGGTCGCCCAGGCCACCCTCATGAACGAGCGGGTGGCCATCGGCGGCGCCCGCCGGCCCCGCGAGAGCCCGCAGACGTCCGCCGACGGCGCGACCGGCATGATCGGCGTCGCGGCCCAGGCCTGGCGCGACCACCCGGAACTGCGCACCCACGACCTCCACCAGCGCCTGCTGCACCTGTGGACCGAGGCCGAGGTCGCCCGGCTGACCGGCGAGCGGCTGCGCCAGCAACTGGCCAAGGGCGCGCCGGGCCCCGAAGGCAGCGGCCTGAAGCTGTCCTTCGCCCGCCTCGCGCAGGAGATCAGCGGCTGGGAGGTGGAGTTCCTGGCAGAGCAGGGACTGGCCTACGACGACTGGACGCTGCGCCGCCCCGAAGGCGTGGACTTCACCGGCCGCGGGCCCGGCTACCGCTATCTGCGCGCCAAGGGCAACTCCATCGAGGGCGGCACCTCCGAAGTGCTGCTGAACATCGTCGCCGAACGCGTCCTGGGCCTGCCGCCCGAGCCGCGCACCGACAAGGACGCCGCCTGGAAGGACCTGCCCCGATGACCGCGAGCACCCCGGCCGGCCCCGACCTGCTCTACTCCGGGCCCGAGGAAGACCTGCGCGCCGCCGTACGCTCCCTGCTCACCGACCGCGGCGCCCCCGCCAGCGTCCTGGCCCGTATCGAGGACGGCTCCCCGTACGACAGCGGGCTGTGGCGCCCGCTGGCCGCGGACATCGGGACGGCGGGACTGCTGGTGCCGGACAAGCTCGGCGGCCAGGGCGCGGGCCCGCGCGAGGCCGCCGTCGTCCTGGAGGAGCTGGGCCGGGCCGTCGCCCCGGTCCCGTACCTGACCAGCGCGGTCATCGCCACGACGGCGCTGATGGGCTGCGACACGGGCCAGGACGCGGGCGGGGCCGCCGCGCACCTGGCCGCGCTGGCCCGGGGCAGCGCCGTGGGCGTCCTGGCCCTGCCGCTGCCCACCGCGCCGGACCGCCTGCCGCGGACCGCCGTACAGGCCGGCGCCGACGCCACCCTGAGCGGCGAGGTGAGTGCGGTGGCCGACGCGCCCGGCGCCGATGTGCTGCTCGTCCTGGCCCACGAGTCCGACGGGGCTGCGCTGTATGCCGTGGAGGCGTCCGCACCCGGAGTGCGCACCGAGTCCGTCACCCCGCTCGACCTCACCCGCCCGCTCGCCCGGATTGTCCTGGACCACGCCCCCGGACAGCGGCTCGCGGGCCCCGACCGGGCCCCGGCGGCGGTCCGGCGCGCCCTGCTGACCGGCGCCGGACTGCTGGCCTCCGAGCAGCTGGGCATCGCCGAGTGGTGTCTGGAAGAGGCGGTGCGCCACACCCGTCAGCGGCACCAATTCGGCCGTCCCGTCGGCTCGTTCCAGGCCCTGAAGCACCGCATGGCGGCGCTGTGGCTCCAGATCGCCTCGGCCCGCGCCGCGGCCCGCGACGCCGCAGACGCGCTGGCCGGGGACCGTGCGGACGCGGCGCTGTCGGTGGCCGTGGCGCAGGCGTACTGCGCGCCGGTCGCGGTGCGCGCCGCCGAGGAGTGCGTCCAGTTGCACGGCGGCATCGGCATGACCTGGGAGCACCCCGCGCACCTGTATCTCAAGCGGGCCAAGAGCGACGAGATCGCGCTGGGCACGCCGGGGCACCACCGCGGGACGCTGGCGCAGTCCGCCGACCTCCCGGCGCCCTGAGCGCCGGGCGCCGAGCGGTGGCGCGGGGCCGAGGGGCCGCCGTTACGCAACGGTGATGTCGGAAAAGTGCGGTTCAGGTAGCGTCGTACACATGGTCGTACGCATGAAGGTCGCAACCCGAGGCGCACTGCTCCTGCCGGTGCTCGCCATGGTGGCCGCGCTGCTGGCGGTCCTGGCCGCCACGGCGCCCGCCGCCCGAGCGGCAGGAGGCCTCGACGAGGCCGCGGCCGCCCTGCGGAAGGGGCCCGTCCATGTCGACCCACGCGCCGCCGACAAGCTCCCCACCGACCAGGCGGACGCCCTGGCCAAGAAGATCAAGGACGCCGGGAAGCCGGTGTTCGTCGCCGTGCTGCCCGCCGACGCCGACTTCGCGCCCGCGACCCTCTTCCGGGACCTGCGCTCCAAGGTCGGTATCGCGGGCGTGTACGCGGTCCAGCTCGGCGACCGCTTCGACGCCCGCGCCGACCCCCGCGTGATGTCCACCAGCTCGCTCCGCAACCTCGTCGGCGCCGTCAACCGCTCCGGATACGACAGCGCGGACCAGCGGCTGAACAGCTTCGTCGACAGCGCGGACCGACAGGCCGGCGGCCGCGCCCCGTCGGCCTGGGGCGACTCCGGTGACGGCGGGATCGGCACCGGCACCGCCATCGGCCTGGGCGCCCTGGCGGTGGCCGGTGGCGGCGGCGCGTACGCCGTCTACCGCCGCAACAAGAAGCGCAAGGAAGCCGAGGAGCAGGCCCAGCTGGAGGCCCTTCGGGTGGTCGTCGACGAGGACATCACCGCATTCGGCGAGGAACTGGACCGGCTGGACTTCTCGCCGTCCGAGCCCGGCGCCGACGACGCCATGCGCACCGACTACAGCCACGCCCTGGACGCGTACGAGAACGCCAAGACGGCGATGGCCGCGGTGAAGCACCCCGGCGAGGTCCAGGGCGTCACCCAGGCCCTGGAGGACGGCAGGTTCGCCCTGGCCACGCTGGCCGCCCGGCGCGCGGGCGAGCCGCTGCCCGAGCGCCGGCTGCCGTGCTTCTTCGACCCGCGGCACGGCCCGTCCGTCGCCGACATGGAATGGTCCCCGGCCGGCGGCGCACCGCGCACGGTCCCGGTCTGCGCGGCCGACCGCACCCGCCTGGAGGAGGGCCAGGAGCCGATGGCCCGCACGGTCCAGACCGCCGACGGCCAGCGCCCCTACTGGGACGCAGGCCCCGCCTACGGCCCCTGGGCAGGCGGCTACTTCGGCGGCGGCATCCTCCCCGGCCTGCTGGTCGGCACCATGCTCGGCAGCATGATGATGGCCCCCTCCGCCTACGCCTCCGACTTCGGCAACAGCGGCCCCGAGGGCGGCGACTTCACCGGCTCCGACTTCAACTCCGACGACTTCTCCGGCGGCTTCGGCGGCGGTTTCGGAGGCGGCGACGGCGGCGGCTTCGACGGAGGAGGCTTCGGCGGCGGCTTCGGCGACGGCTGACCCGGCCATCGGACACCGGCCGCGCGGTAGCGGGGATCACGTACGCACCACGGTGGTCAACTGCTCGTCGTGTTCGCGATCATGCCTGTGTCGGCATTCCGGGAACCGAGGCGGGGATGGTGCGGGCCGACGGCACCGCTTTGCCTCCGGCCAGTAAGGAACCACGCCATGACCGCGCCGCACGCCTTCCCCCTGGAGCCCACCCCGATCCATGTGTCCGACGAGGTCCTCGACGACCTGCGCGCCCGTCTCGCACTGACCCGTCCGCCGCTGGACGAGGGGAATGAGGACGGGGCCTACGGCGTACCGGACAGCTATCTCCGTGAGCTGGTCGCCTACTGGCGGGACGGCTACGACTGGCGCAAGGCCGAGGCCGCCATCAACGCCTACGAGCACTACCAGGTGAGCGTCGCCGGTGTCCCGGTGCACTTCCTGCGCAAGCCCGGCCGCGGCCCCCGCCCGATCCCGTTGATCCTCACGCACGGCTGGCCGTGGACGTTCTGGCACTGGTCGAAGGTGATCGACCCGCTCGCCGACCCTGCCGCGTTCGGCGGCGACCCCGCCGACGCGTTCGAGGTCATCGTGCCGTCCCTGCCCGGCTTCGGATTCCCCGGCCCGCTCACCGGCTTCCCGGACGTCAACTTCTGGAAGGTCTCCGACCTGTGGCACACCCTGATGACCGAGACCCTGGGCTATGAGAAGTACGCCGCCGGGGGCTGCGACATCGGCGGGATCGTCTCCAGCCAGCTCGGCCACAAGTACGCCGACGAGCTGTACGGCATCCACATAGGCTCCGGACTGCCGCTCGACTTCTTCACCGGCCCCCGCGCCTGGGACTTCGCCCGGAACCGGCCCCTCACCGACGACCAGCCCGCCGACGTCCGCGCCCGCATCGTCGAGATGGACCACCGCTGGGCGCCCCACCTCGCCGTGCACATGCTCGACGGCGCCACCCTGGCGCACGGGCTGAGCGACTCACCCGCCGGACTGCTCGCCTGGCTGCTGGAGCGCTGGGACGCCTGGAGCGACAACGGCGGCGACATCGAGACCGTCTTCTCCAAGGACGACCTGCTCACCCACGCCACGATCTACTGGGCGAACAACTCCATCGCCACGTCGATGCGTTACTACGCCAACGCCAACCGCTACCCCTGGGCCCCCGCCCACGACCGCACCCCCATCGTGCAGGCCCCGGTCGGCCTCACCTTCGTCACGTACGAGAACCCGCCCGGCATCCACACCGCCGACGAGCGCGTCCGAGCGTTCACCTCCGGCCCGCAGGCCGCCTGGTTCCACCACGTCAACGTCAACGCCCACGACCACGGCGGCCACTTCATCCCCTGGGAAAACCCCGACGCCTGGGTGAGCGACCTGCGCCGCACTTTCCGCGGCCGCAGGCCCTGAACGACCCTGCGGCCTGGTCCGGCGACGGATGCCAAGAAGCCGGGGCCCACGGTCGGCGCCTGGGCCGGGGCCCGCCACTCCGGCGGACCACTGGTGTGGCCGATCCTGCGCGCTGGCTGGGGCGTGAACAGGGGCCGCACAGGCGGCTGGTGGCCCATCGCCTCGGTGAGTACACGCGGGCCGGTTTCCGGCAGTGGACCTCGGCCCGCCCGTGGCAGGGGTGAAATCGGGTGCCCAGCCTGCCCGCGCCCCCGGCCGGGCACCGTTCCGGCGCAGCGAACCGCACGACCTCGCACGTCGCCGGTGGACTCCACGCTTCCGCGTCGTACACACCGGCGGCCGCCAAGGGCGCCCCCATAAGGGGCGCGGGGAACTGCGTGACCAGCCCCCACCGGCCCGCGGATTCAAGGCCGCCCTTCCAGCGGCGCGCTCAGCGCCACCACCGGCCGCTTGGCGCCGAGGAAGCGGGCATAGCGGGGGCGCGAGGCGAAGGCGGCGTACGGCCATACCGTCGGGCGGCCCACCTCTGCGCAGAGGTGCAGTACGCGGTCGGTGGACAGGTGGATGCCGACGTGCGCGCCGTATCCCGGTGGGCGTCCGGGCACGGGACCGGCGTCGAAGAGGACGAGGTCCAGTGGGCGCACGGCGGAGAGGGCGGGCACGCGCGCCGTCGCGGTGGTGTCCGCCCAGAGTTCCGCGGAGCGCAGCGGGGGGACGGCGAAGCCGCAGTGGGACAGGACGGCGTAGGCGTAGCGCTGGCAGTTGGCGCCCTGGGAGAGCGGGGCCGAGGCGGCGGGTGCTCCGGGGAACAGGGCCCCGGCGTAAGGGACTTCGCGCAGGGCGGTGGGCAGCGGGCTGCCGTCGGGCAGGAGGGGGAGGGGCGGCTCGGGGGTCATGAGGCCATCGTGCCGGAGGGGGCGGCGGGGCGCGGTTCCTCGATGAGGAGGGCCAGTACGGCACTGGCCAGGTGCAGCGCCGCGAAGATCCACATGACGCCCTGGACGCCGAGCGGGCCGATGAACAGGGTGCCGATCAGCGGGCCGAAGGCGACGCCGGCACCGGCGCCGAGGCTTTAGGCCGACATCACCTGGCCCTTGCGCTCCGGCGCCTGAGCGGTCATCAGCGGCGGCAGGGGTACGTAACCCGCCATGCCCGCGCCCAGCGCACCGGCGGCGACGGCCGCGACCAGGAAGTCGTGGCCGGCCGCGACGGGGAGGTAATACAGCGCGAGGCAGGCCAGCGCGGAGAGCACCCCGCCGCACCAGGCCACCGTCCGCCGCCTGCTCCACCGGTCCCCGAGGGCGCCGAAGACCACCACGAAGGCGAGGTTGGTGCCCATCACGACGGTGAGCGGATTCAGCCACTCCTGCGCCGTAGCTCGGCAGGATCAGCGGGTAGCTGGCGGCGGGGATGGCGACGGCGAGCAGCAGGACGTGGAAGAGGGTCCACAGGCCCGCGCCCAGCGCCATCAGCCGGCGCGGCCCCCAGGCGTCCGGCAGGGCCCCGGCCAGGAAGGCGCCCACCGCCGCCGCGACCCCGTAGGCGGTGAAGACCACCCCGACCGAGCTCTCGGAGAAGCCGAGGCCGACGAGGTACGGCGAGAGGTATCCGGCCTCGATGCCGTCGCCGACCATGAACAGCACCAGCCCGAGGTAGCCCCAGGCCAGGGCCGGGGGTATGCCCGCGCGGCGCAGCAACGGCCGTACGGGGGAAGGGGGTTGGTGCTGCATGGGGGAGGGGGAGAGGGGGCCGGTCACAAGGGAACCTCCGTGCGGGGGAGCGGTCCGAACGCCTCGGTGAGGAAAGCGGCGGAATTCATTCCGGTCAACGCCTTGCACAGACATCACACAAAGTGTGTGATGTTTGGCGGCCCTCCGAGATGCGGGGCAGGTTTCGCAGGAGGTGCACACCGTGGTGCAGAGCCGGGGCTCGGAGGCCGAGGTCGAGCAGCGACGCCGTCGCCTGCTGCGCCAGGTGATCGAGGAGGGCGCGGTCCGTATCGACGCGCTGGCGCAGACCCTCCAGGTCAGCACGATGACCGTGCACCGCGACCTGGCCGACTTGGAGGCCCGCCGGCTGCTGCGCAAGCGGCGCGGGATGGCCGTCGCGCTGCCCGACGTCACCCTGGAGACCACCACCCGCTACCGCGAGTTCCAGGAGACCGAGGCCAAGGAAGCCTTCGCCGGGGTGCTCGTCAAGGAGGTGCACCCCGGTGACACCGTCCTGATGGACTGCGGCAGCACCCTCTTCCCGCTCGCCCGCCGACTGGCGCGTATCGAGGGCCTGACGGTGATCACCAACTCGCTGCGGATCGCCGGGCTGATCGGCGGCACGGGCACCGCGGGCACCGATGTGGTGGTGCTGGGCGGCCGCTACCGCGCCGACTTCGAGGCCTGCGCGGGCTCGGACACCCTGCGCCAACTCGCCCGCATCCGCGCCAACATCGCCTTCTCCTCGCCCACCTCCCTGCAGGCCGGACGGCTCTACCACCCGGTCCAGGAGTGGGCGGACATGAAGGAGGCCATGCAGGGCGCCGCCGACCGCGGTGCGCTGGCCGTGGACCACACCAAGTTCGGCCGTACCGCCACCCACGGCTACGGCGACGCCTCCGGGTACGACCTGGTCGTCACCGACTGCGCCACCCCCAAGGAGGAGGTCGCGGCCATCGAACGGCTCGGCGTCCCCGTCCACATCGTGCGGCCCGCCGGGGCGGCTGCTACCGCCGAGAACCCCGAGACCACCTGACAGGAGTCAGCCCATGCGCGCAGTAGTGATCGAGACCCCGGGGACGTTCTCCGTGCAGACCGTGCCGGACCCCACCCCGGGCCCCGGTGAGGTGGTGCTCAAGGTCGCGGCCGTCGGTATCTGCGGCACCGATGTGCACATCGTGGAGGGCGAGTTCGCGCCCACGCCGTACCCGATCATCCCCGGGCACGAGTTCACCGGCGAGGTCGTCGCCCTCGGCGCGGGCGTCACCGGCGTACGCACCGGGGACAAGGTCGCCGTCGATCCCTCCCTCTTCTGCGGCGCCTGCCACTTCTGCGCGATCGGCCGCGGCAATCTGTGCGAGCGCTGGGGCGCGATCGGGGACACCGTGGACGGCGCGATGGCGGAGTTCGTGAAAGCGCCCGCCGCCAACTGCTACCGGCTCCCGGAGAGTGTGGACCTGGCCCAGGGGACGTTGATCGAGCCGCTGTCCTGCGCGGTGCACGCCTTCGACGTGCTGCCCCGCGACCTGGGCGCGCACTACCTCATCTACGGCGCGGGCACGATGGGCCTGATGATGCTCCAGCTCGCGGTGCGGGCGGGCGCCGCCTCGGTGTCCATGGTCGACATCAACCAGGACCGGCTCAAGGTCGCCGAGCGGCTGGGTGCCGACGCCGTGGCCACCGGCGCCGACGCGCTGGACCGGCCGCAGGGCTGGGAGATCGTCATCGACTGCACGGGCGTCGTACCGGTCATCGAGGACGCCATAGGGCGGGTCCGCCGCGGCGGCACCTATCAGCAGTTCGGGGTGGCGCCCTCGGACGCCACGGCCGCCATCTCGCCGTTCCGTATCTACAACGACGAGATCACGGTGGTCGGCTCGATGGCCGTGGTGCACAGCTTCGGCCGGGCCGTGGAGCTGATGGGCAAGGGGGCCCTGGACGCCGACATCATGATCACGCACGGCTTCGGGCTGGCGGAGTTCACCGAGGCGCTGGAGACCTTCCGCGCCGGAGCGGGCCGCAAGATCCAGATCCGCCCGTCCGCCTGAGACCGTGTGTCCGGGACTGCCCGCCTGAGACCGTCCGCCCGGGACCGTCCGTCTGAGGCGGCCCGCCCGAGACCGTCCGCTTGAGACCGCCCGCCCGAGGGAGTACGAAGCACGATGGCGACCGTCGCCGGGGTGGACAGCTCCACCCAGTCCTGCAAGATCGTCGTCTGTGACGCGGACACCGGACAGGTGCTGCGCCGCGGACGGGCCCCGCACCCCGACGGCACCGAGACCGACCCGCGTCATTGGTGGACTGCCCTGCGAGCGGCCGCTACCGGTCTGCAGGACGGGGTCGAGGCGGTCGCGGTCGCCGGGCAGCAGCACGGCCTGGTCACGGTCGACGCGAGCGGTCGTACGGTGCGCGACGCGCTCCTGTGGCACGACACCCGCTCCGCGTCCGCCGCCGACGACCTGGTGGCCGACCTCGGCGGGCCCGACGCCTGGGCGCGGGCGGTCGGCACCGTACCCGTCGCCGCCATCACCGCCGCCAAGCTCCGCTGGCTGGCCGACCACGAGCCCCGATTCGCCGACCGCACCGCCTCGGTGATGCTCCCGCACGACTGGCTGACCTGGCGGCTGCTCGGCGGCCGGGAGACGGGCGCCGAGCCGGTCACCGACCGCGGCGACGCCTCCGGCACCGGCTACTACTCGCCCGCCGAGGGCCGCTACCGCCCCGACCTGCTCAAGCTCGCCTTCCGCGGGCGCGAACCCGCGCCGCCGCGCGTCCTGGGCCCCCGCGAGGCCGCCGGGCACACCCCCGACGGGACGCTGGTCGCCGCGGGTACCGGCGACAACATGGGCGCGGCCCTGGGCCTGGGCATCGGCGACGGCGATGTGGTGGTCTCGCTGGGCACCAGCGGCACCGCCTTCGCCCGCACCGCGCACCCCACCGCCGACCCGGGCGGCGCGGTCGCCGGCTTCGCGGATGCCACCGGCCGCTTCCTGCCGCTGGTGTGCACCCTGAACGCCGCCCGGGTCCTCAGCTCCACCGCCCGCATGCTCGACACCGACCGCACCGCGCTCGACCCCCTCGCCCGGCAGGCCGAACCGGGCGCCGGCGGCCTTGTCCTGCTGCCTTACCTCGGCGGCGAGCGCACCCCCAACCTCCCCGAGGCGGCGGGCAGTCTGCACGGCATGCGCAAGGCCAACATGTATCCGCACAACCTCGCCCGCGCCGCCGTGGAGGGCATGCTGTGCGGCCTGGCGGACGCGCTGGACGCACTGCGCGGACAAGGCGTGCCCGTACGGCGCGTGCTGCTCACCGGCGGCGCGGCCAAGGCCCCGGTGGTCGGCGAGATCGCGGCCCAGGTCTTCGGCTGCCCGGTGAGCGTGCCGCGCCCCGACGAGTACGTGGCCCTGGGCGCGGCCCGCCAGGCCGCCTGGGCGCTGAGCGGTGCGGAGCAGCCGCCTCGCTGGCCGGTGGCGCAGTCCGTCCGTATCCCGGCGCCCGAGGACGGCGGCGCGGCGGGCACCGAGACCCGCGCGGCCTACGCACGCGCCCGGCAGGCGCTGTACGCACCCCGCTGACCCCTGCCCCGGACCGGTCGGCGCCGGAGTGCGGACCGGTTCCTGGCCGCCCGTTTACATGCGCTTTAATTGCAATCGATTTGCAAGAGCAGTCGATCTCGATGAAGCAAAAGGGGTGTGGGCATGACGGCCCGGTCGATACGGGGAATGGCCGCCACGGCGATGGCCGGCACGGTGGCCTTCGGGGCGGCGGCCTGCTCGACGCCCACCGACGGCACGGGCGGCGCCGGCGGCGCCAAGGACTCCGTCGTGGTGGGCATCGCCAACGAGCCGGAGACTCTCAGCCCGCTCCTCGGCTACGGCAAGGACGGCAACTCCAAGATCTTCGACGGGCTGCTCACCCACGACGCGGCCATGAAGCTCAAGCCGGCCCTCGCCGCGAAGCTCCCGCAGGTCTCCGAGGACGGCAAGACCTACACCTTCACCCTGCGCCAGGGCGTGAAGTTCTCCGACGGCAAGCCCTTCACCGCCGACGACGTCGTCTTCACCTACGACACGATCCTCGACGAGAAGACCAACAACGCCTCCAAGGCCGAACTGGACGCCCTGGACAAGGTCGAGAAGAAGGACGACAAGACCGTCGTCTTCCACCTGAAGTACCCCTACGCGCCGTTCGCCGAGCGCACCGTCCTGGCCATCGCCCCCAAGCACATCGCGGGCAAGCAGGACATCAACAGCGGCTCCTTCACCACCAAGCCCGTCGGTACAGGGCCGTACGTCCTCGCCAACTGGTCCAAGGGCGAGAAGCTCACCTTCAAGGCCAACCCCCACTACTGGGGCGGCGAGCCGAAGGTGAAGAACTTCACCATGGCCGTCATCAAGGAGGACGACGTACGGGCCACCCGGCTCAAGGCCGGTGACCTGGACGGCGCCATCCTGCCGCCCAACCTCGCCGCCACCTTCACGTCCTACAAGGACAAGAAGACCCTCGCCGCCAAGACCTTCGACTACCGCAACGTCACGCTGCCCAGCGCGGGCAAGGTCACCGGCGACAAGGCCGTACGCCGGGCCCTGGACGTGGCCGTGGACCGCAAGGCGATGGTCGACGGCATCCTGGACGGCGCGGGCAAGCCCGCCTACGGCCCGGTGCCCACCGACAGCCCCTGGTTCACCAAGGGCACCGAGCGCGCCCACGACCTGAAGAAGGCCGAGCAGATCCTCGACGAGGCCGGCTGGAAGAAGGGCGCGGACGGCATCCGCGCCAAGGACGGCGAGCGCGCCTCCTTCAAGCTCTGGTACCTCACCGGTGACACCCTGCGCCAGAAGCACGCGCTGGCCTTCGCCTCCGACGCCAAGAAGGCGGGCATCGAGGCCAAGGTCGAGTCGGGCACCTGGGAGGCCATCGAGCCGAACATGAAGAACGACGCGGTGCTCGCGGGCGGCGGCAGCCCGGCCGACCCGGACTTCGACCAGTACCTGCTGCTGCACTCCTCGCTGGCGGGCGACGGCTTCAACAACATGTCGCGCTACGACAACAAGAAGGTCGACCAGGCGCTGGTGGACGCCCGCCGCACGGACGACCCGAAGCAGCGCAAGGCCGCCTACGACACCGTCCAGCGCGAGCTGGTGGACGACCCGGCGTACACCTTCCTCACCCACGTCGACCACATGTACGTGATCAACGACAAGTGGCAGACCGGCGGGGAGGGCCTGACCACCCAGGTCGAGCCGCACGATCACGGCCTGGCCTCCGGCCCGTGGTGGAACGTAGAGGACTGGCAGCCCAAGAAGTGAGCGCGGCAGCCAGGGCGAAGTCCCTCCCCTGGGGGCCGATGGCGCGGATGACGGGACGGCGCGCACTGTTCGCCGTCCCCGTCCTCCTCGCCGTCACCTTCGGGGTGTTCGCGATCGCGGCGGCCTCGCCGTTCGACCCCGTCAAGGCGTACGCGGGCACGGCAGGGCTGACCGCCTCGCAGGAGAACCTCGACCAGATCCGGCACAACCTCGGCGTCGACCAGCCGCTGCCCGCCCGCTGGTGGCACTGGCTGACCGGCGCCCTCACCGGCGACCTCGGCGACTCCGCGACGCTGCGCGCCCCGGTCTCGCAGGTCATCGGCGAGCGCATCGGCTGGTCGGTGCTGCTGTGCGCACTGGCCTTCGTGATCGCGATCGTGCTGGGCACGGTGCTGGGCGTGCTCGCGGCCCGGCGCCGCGGCTCGCTGCTGGACCGGGCCGTCACCTCCGTCGCCTACGCGCTGGAGGCGGCCCCGCCGTTCTGGCTGGGGCTGCTGGCCGTGTGGCTCTTCGCGCTCAAGCTCGGCGTGCTGCCGGCCGGCGGGCTGACCGACACCGGCAGCCAGGTCGCCACCGCCGGGCAGATCGCGAGCCATGTCGTGCTGCCCGCCCTCGTCCTCGCCGTCTCCCAGCTCCCCTGGTTCGTGCTGTACGTACGCCAAGGGGTCGGGGACGCGCTGGAGGAGGACCCGGTGCGCGGCGCGCGGGCGCGCGGGCTGAGCGAACGCACCGTACTGCTGCACCACGCCCTGCGCTCCGGACTGCTCCCGGTGCTGACCCTGATCGGCTCCCGGGTGCCCGAACTGATCACCGGCGCGCTGCTGGTGGAGACCGTCTTCAGCTGGCCGGGCATCGCCTCGGCCACCGTGGACGCCGCCACCAGTGTCGACTTCCCGCTGCTGGCGGCGCTCACGGTGCTGGCCACCGTCGCGGTGCTGCTCGGCAACCTGCTGTCCGACCTGCTGTACGGACTCGCCGACCCGAGGGTGGGCTTCGATGGCTGAGATCACCAAGACGCCCGCCGACGTCACCGCCTGGCACGCGGCGCGCACCCGGCGCTCCGGCGCCCGTACCTCCCGCACCTTGCGGGTGCGTGCCTCCGCCGCGTTGGTCGCGCTGATCGTCCTGGCGGTGCTGCTCGTGCCGCTGTTCGTCCCCCTGGACAAGCAGGCCGTCGACCTGGCCGCCAAACTCCAAGCGCCGTCCCTGGCCCACCCCTTCGGCACCGACGAGGTCGGCCGCGACCTGCTGCTGCGCTGTGTGTACGGGCTGCGCGTCTCGCTGCTGGTCGGGGTGGTCGCGGCGGTGGCCGCCACCGTCATCGGCACCGCGGTCGGCGCGCTGGCCGGGGCGCTGGGCGGCTGGACCGACCGCGCCGTGATGCGTGTGGTGGACCTGTTCTCCTCCGTGCCGCACCTGCTGCTCGGTGTCTTCATCGTGGCGATGTTCCGCCCTGGCGTGTGGCCGGTGGTCATCTCCGTCGCGCTGACGCACTGGCTGTCCACCGCGCGCATCGTGCGGGCCGAGGTGCTCTCGCTGCGCTCGCGCCCCTACATCGACGCCGCGGTCTCCGGCGGCGCCTCCCGGTGGCGGGTGACGGTAAGGCACCTGCTGCCCGGCGTACTGCCGCAGGCCGGACTGGCCGCCGTCCTGATGGTGCCGCACGCCATCTGGCACGAGTCCGCGCTGTCCTTCCTGGGCCTGGGCCTGCCCGCGCACGAGGCGAGCCTGGGCACCATGGTCAACGCCGCGCGCGGCACGCTGCTGGCGGGCGACTGGTGGCCCACCCTCTTCCCCGGCCTGTTCATCATCGTCCCCACCCTCGCCATCGCGGGCCTGGCCGGCGCCTGGCGGGAGCGGATCAACCCGCGCCGCCGATCGGAGCTGATGCTGTGACCACGTCCGCGCCCGCCTCCGAGAACACGCCCGCGCGCCCCCGCACGGTGGGCGCAGAGCGTCCCGAGGCCGCTCCTGTCCTGTCCGTACGCGGCCTGTCCGTACGCTTCCGGATGCGCGGCGGCCGGCATGTCGCCGCCGTCACCGACGCCTCCTTCGACCTCGCGCCGGGGCAGTGCCTGGCCCTGGTCGGCGAGAGCGGCTGCGGCAAGTCCGTACTGGCCTCCGCGCTGCTGGGCCTGCTGCCCGGCAACGCGCAGACGGCCGGATCGGCGCTGCTGGGGGAGGTGGAGCTGCTCACCGCCACCGAGCGCGAACTGGCCCGTTCGGTACGCGGCCGCCGCATCGGGCTCGTACCGCAGTCGCCCGCCGCCCACCTCACGCCCGTACGCACCGTACGCGCCCAACTGGAGGAGACCGTCCGGGAGTTGACGGGCACCGCCAAATACGAGGTGCGGGCCGCGGCACTGGCGGCGGCCGAGCGCGCCGCGTTCCCCGCCGACCACCTGGACCGCTATCCGCACCAGCTCTCCGGCGGGCTCGCCCAGCGCGCGGCGACCGCCCTGGCCCTGGTCGGTGACGCACCGCTGCTGCTCGCCGACGAGCCCACCACCGGGCTGGACCGCGAGCTGGTGCACCGCACCGCCGACGAACTGCGCCGCCATGTCGACGAGGGCCACGCGCTCTTGATGATCACCCACGACCTGGAGGCGGCCGAGCGGATCGCCGACCGCGTCGCGGTGATGTACGCCGGACGGATCGTCGAACTCGCCGACGCCCAGGCCTTCTTCGGCAGCCCGGGCCCCCGCCACCCCTACGCCCGCGGCCTGCTCGACGCCCTCCCGGGGCGCGCCTTCACCCCCATCCCCGGCATGCCCCCCGAACTGGGCGCGCTCCCCGAGGGCTGTGCCTTCGCGGCCCGCTGCGAGCGCGCCACGGACCGCTGCGCCACCGTCCCCGCGCTGACCGACGGGGTCGCCTGCCACCACGCCCCGGAGCCGGCCGATGCTTGAACTGCGTGACATCACCGCCGGATACGACCGGCGCGACCCCGTCGTACGCGGTGTGTCGCTCACCGTCGAACCGGGCCGGGCCATCGGGCTGCTCGGCCCCAGCGGCTGCGGCAAGTCCACCCTGGCCCGGGTCGCCGCCCTGCTGCACCGGCCCGACGCGGGGACGGTCCTCCTGGACGGCGAGCCGGTCACCGCCTGGCGCCACCGCGCGCCCCGCGAGCACCGCACCGCCTTCGGCGTCATCTTCCAGCAGCCCCGGCTCTCCGCCGACCCCCGCCTGCGCCTGTCCGACCTGATCGCCGAACCCCTGCGCGCGACCGGCCGCCGCGCCGAAATCCCCGCCCGCATCGCCGAGTTGGCCCCCGCCGTCGGCCTGAGCGACGACCTGCTGGCCCGCCGCCCCCACGAGGTCAGCGACGGCCAGCTCCAACGCGCCTGCCTGGCCCGCGCCCTGGTCCTGCGCCCCCGCTACCTCATCTGCGACGAGATGACCGCCATGCTGGACGCCTCGACAACGGCCGCACTGGTAGCGGTCGTTGAGGCCTACCGCCACGAAACCGGCGCGGGCCTCCTCGCCGTCGGCCACGACCGCACCCTCCTGGACCGCTGGTGCGACCGCACGGTGCGGTGGGAGGAACTGGCGCCCTAGGGCGTGTCGGCAAAGTCAGGCCTCTTCGGTCGGACCGGAGGCCGGACCGGAGCGCGCGACCACCATCACCTCGGTCCCCGCCGCCCGTACGGCCGCCACTTCCTCCGCCGCCAGGCCGTCGTCCACGATCACCAGGGCGAAGGCGGACAGCGGCGCGAGGGCGTACAGGCCGTCCTTGGTGAACTTGGTGTGGTCCACGATCAGGACGCTGCGCGCGGCGCTCTCCATCATGGCCCGCTTGACCTGCACGGTCTCCGGAGAGGTGTGGTAGCAGCGGCCGTTGGTGACGGCGGTGGTGGACAGGAACAGGACGTCGGCGCGGAAGGCGCGTACCGAGTCGGCGGTGTGCAGGCCCATGAAGGCGTCGTACGCGGGGAAGTACGCGCCGCCCAGGGTGATCAGGGAGATGCCCGGCTCCTTGGCGAGGGTGGTGACGGCGGGCAGCGAGTTGGTGATCACGGTGAGCGGGGTGTGCCCGGCGAACTGGTGGGCCAGCAGCAGACAGGTGGTGCTGTCGTCGAGCAGCACCGTCTGGCCGGGGGCCAGCAGTGTCGCCGCCGCGCGGGCCAGGGCCTGCTTGGTCTGCGCCATGGTCGCCATGCGCTCGCTGACGCTGCCGTGGAACTGCGCCGAGGGCAGACCCGTCGCGCCGCCGCGCACCTTGCGCAGCCAGCCCTGCGCCTGAAGGGCGTCCAGATCGCGGTGCGCGGTCATCAGCGAGACGCCGAACTCCTCGGCCAGCGCCGCGGTCCGCACGAATCCGCGCGCCAGGACGGCCTCCCGCATCCGGCGTCGCCGCTCCTCCTGCACATCGAGCCGGTCCACTTTCCGGCCTCCTCACCCACACACTCATGTGAAGTAGCCACGTTATCTTCGCACGGACTTCACGCGCGAAAGCCGCTCCCCGCCTCGCGCACACAGGGCCCGGAGCCGCCCCGGCGGTCAACGCACCACGGCGGGCCGCGGCCCCGATGCGAAGATCTCCGCGGCGATTGACCGGTCCTTTGGCCGGAATGTTGCATCGGTGTCACCGACCCCACCGCAGCTCCGTCCCCGACCCCCGACCCGCCGCCGCAGAAAGGGGAGCTTCAATGGCGAACCCTCCTCCATCGACTGTGCGTTTGCTGATAACACGGCTGGGCATGCCGCCCGCCATCTCCTGGGGCTATCTCGGCATCCTCGTCTTCATGACCGGCACCGGCATCGAGGCCGGTTACCTCGCGCCGTACCTGTCCGAACTGGGCGTGGCACCCTCCGACGTCGCC
The DNA here is from genome assembly GCF_058245575.1 of Streptomyces sp. UF-297. NCBI lineage: Bacteria > Bacillati > Actinomycetota > Actinomycetes > Kitasatosporales > Streptomycetaceae > Streptomyces > Streptomyces sp. UF-297. Next base: position 20,217 of record NZ_JBSIBZ010000116.1, read on the forward strand.
ACGGTCTTCACCGTCTACGGCGTCACCGGCACCGTCGCCGCCTGGTTCGCCGGTGCCCTGTCGGACCTGTGGGGCCCGCGCAAGGTCATGTGGCTGGGCCTGACCGCCTGGGTCGTCGCCCAGGTCTTCTTCCTCACCGTCGCGATCCCCGCCGCCGACTACCCCCTCCTGCTGCTCGGTTACGGGCTGCGCGGCCTGGGCTACCCGCTCTTCGCGTACGCCTTCCTGGTCTGGATCGCCGCCGTCGCGCCGCGCCGCCAGATGGGCAGCGCCATGGGCTGGTTCTGGTGCGCCTTCTCCGCCGGACTGCCCACCCTCGGCTCGCTGACCGCCGGTGCGCTGCTGCCGCACATCGGCGAGTACGCCACCTTGTGGGCCGCGCTCGGCGTCGTGGCCGTGGGCGGCCTGATCCCGCTGCTGCTGATCCGCGAACGCACCGGCTCGCACCGCCTGGCCCCCGAGGGCACCAGCCCGATGGCCGGGCTGGTCGGCAGCCTCACCATCCTCTACCGCAACCCGCGGGTGGGCACCGGAGCCCTGGTCCGCACGATCAACACGGCCTCGCAGTTCGGGTTCCTGGTGATGCTGCCCGCCTTCTTCACCGAGCGCGTCGGCTTCACCATGGGCCAGTGGCTCCAGCTGCTGAGCATCATGTTCGCCACCAACATCGTCACCAACCTGCTCTTCGGTGTCCTGGGCGACAAGCTCGGCTGGCGCACCACCGTCGCCTGGTGCGGAGGGGTGGGCTGCGCGGTGTCCACCCTCGCCCTGTACTACGCCGTGGACGCGGCGGGCCCGAACTTCGCCGTCGCCGTGCTGGCCGCCGTCTTCTACGGTGCCACCCTCTCCGGCTACGTACCGCTGTCCGCCCTGATGACGGCGATCGCGCCCCGCCACAAGGGGCAGGCGATGGCCGCCCTCAACCTCGGCGCGGGCGCCAGCGCCTTCGCGGGACCGGCGATCGTGGCAGTCTTCCTGGGACCGGCCGGTGTCGTGGGAGTCGTATGGATCTTCGCTGCCCTGCACGCGGCCAGCGCGCTGCTCACCGCCTTCCTCAAGGCCCCCGAGAAGGCCCCCGAGAAGGCCCCCGAGAAGGCCGCTGAGGAGACCGCCAAGAAGGCCCCGGACACAGCCCCCGACGCCACCCCGGCCGACCCCCTGCCGCAGCCGCGGCAGCCCGGCCCTCGGACCGCCGGCGCACCCGCCGCGAAGGGACGGTGACCCACCATGTCGGTACTCGCCATCGACGTCGGCACCACCATGATCAAGTCCGTGGTCTTCGACGACCGGGGCCGGGAGATCGCCGTCTCCCGCCAGGCCACCGAAGTGCTGCGCCCGCACCCCGGCTGGGCCGAGCAGGACATGGACACCGTCTGGAACGCCGTCGTCTTCACCGTCCGCAACGTCCTGTCCGACCTGTCCGGCCTGTCCGACCCCGTCTGGCTGGTGTCCTTCACCGCCCAGGGCGACGGCGCCTGGCTGGTGGACGACCGCGGCCGCCCCACCGGGCCCGCCATCCTGTGGTCCGACGGGCGGGCCGGCGACCTGGTCGCCCAGTGGCAGCGCGCGGGCGTCCTGGAGGCCGCCTTTCGCCGCAATGGCTCATTGACCTGCGCCGGCATGCCCAATGCCCTCTTCGCCTGGCTCGCCGCCCACGACCCCGACCGGCTGGCCCGATCCAGCACCTGCCTGACCGCCGCCGGCTGGCTCTTCCTGCGCCTGACCGGCGTACGGGCCACCGACGAGTCGGACGCCTCGGCGCCGTTCCTGGACCACACCACCGGCGACTACGACCCGGCCGTCATCGAGCTGTTCGGCATGCAGGCCCACCGGCGGCTGCTGCCCGAGGTGCTGGGGGAGTCCGAGCGGATCGCCGAGATCACCTCCGAGGCCGCGGGGCAGCTCGGCCTGCCCGCCGGCCTCCCGGTGGTCATGGCCCCGTACGACATCGCCTCCACCGCCCGCGGCGTCGGCGTGGTCAACCCCGGCCAGGCCTGCGCCATCCTCGGCACCACCCTGTGCACCGAGATCGTCCGCAAGAGCGTGGACACCACCGGCGAACCCTCCGGCATCAACATCGCCTACCGCGGCCGCGAACGCGTGCTGCGCGCCTTCCCCACCCTCAACGGCGCCGAAGTGCTGGGCTGGGCGGCCCGCACCCTGCACCTCTCCGGCCCGCCCGAACTCGCCCGCCTCGCCTTCGAGTCCGAGCCCGGCGCCCACGGCCTGATGTTCCTGCCCTACCTCTCCCCGGCGGGCGAGCGCGCCCCCTTCCTGGACCCGCGCGCCCGCGGCGCCCTGTGGGGGCTGTCCCTGGAGCACTCCCGCGCCGATGTGGCCCGCGCGGTCCTGGACGGCCTCTCGCTGGTGCTGCGCGACTCCCTCGCCGCCTCCCGTACGGAGGTGACCGAGCTGCGGCTGTGCGGCGGCGGCGCCAACAGCGACGAGTGGTGCGCACTGATCGCGGACGCCACCGGCGTGCCCACCGCCCGCTCCGGCGACACCGAACTGGGCGCCAAGGGCGCCTTCCTCACCGGCCTGGTGCTGTGCGGAGCGGAGTCCAGCATGCACAGCGCCGCCGCCAAGTACGTCCGGATGCACCGGAGTTGGGAGCCGGACCCGGAGCGCGCCGCCCTGTACGGCGAGCTGTACGAGGACTTCCTGCACTGGCGCGACATCGCCCGCGAGGCCGGCTGGAAGGGCGGGGGAGCCCAGCCACCGAGACCACTGGACGGAGCCCCCGCCCTCCCTCGGCAGGCCGCGTCCCCGCAGACGGCAGCGGGCCCGCGGCCGCCCCGGACGACTGGCTCCACTGACCCCGGTGACCCCACTGCCCCCACCGACCCCGCATCAGGAGACCTGCGTGTCTGACCACCGAGCCACCCGCCCCGCCCTCGACGGCGTCTGGCTGGGCCTGGACCTGGGCACCCAGAGCGCCCGCTGCGTCGCCGTCGACGGCACCGGGCGCCTGCTGGCCGCCGCCTCCCGCCCCCTGGACAGCCACCGCACCGGAGTCCGCCACGAACAGGACCCCGAGCAGTGGTGGAGCGCCCTGTCCGCCGCCTGCCGCGAGGCGCTTGCAGGCGTCGACCCCGCGCGCGTACGGAGCCTGGCCCTCGACGGCACCTCCGGCACCGTCCTGCTCGCCGACGCCACCGGACGCCCGGTGACGCCCGGCCTGATGTACGACGACGGGCGCGCCGCCGACCAGGCCGCCGCCGTCAACAAGGCCGGTGCCGCCGTCTGGGAAGCGCTCGGCTACCGCAGCATGCAGCCCTCCTGGGCGCTGCCCAAGCTGCTCTGGCTGGCCGAGCACGGCCACACCGGCGACCGGCTGCTGCACCAGGTGGACCTCATCACCTGGCGGCTGGCCGGACGGCAGGTCGCCGCCGACGCCAGCCACGCCCTGAAGAGTGGCTACCACCTCGTCGAGGAGCGCTGGCCGCGCCAGGTCATGGACCAACTGGGCCTGCCTCAGGGCTTGTTCCCCGACGTCGTACGGCCCGGAAGCGTCCTCGGCGCGGTCTGCGCGGCCGCCGCCGAGGCCACCGGCATCCCCGAGGGCACCACGATCGTGGCGGGCATGACGGACGGCTGCGCCGCCCAGATCGGCGCGGGCGCCCTTCAGCCGGGCGCCTGGAACTCCGTACTGGGCACCACCCTGGTCCTGAAGGGAATGAGCCCCCACCTGGTCCGCGACCCGGCGGGCGTCGTCTACTGCCACCGCGGACCGGGGGAGCGCTGGCTGCCCGGCGGCGCCTCCAGCTCCGGCGCCGGCGCCCTGTCCCGGCGCTTTCCCGGCGAGGACCTCGACGCCCTCACCGCCGCCGCCCGCGACCAGGAGAACGGCGCCGTCGCCTACCCCCTGGTCTCCACCGGCGGCGAGCGCTTCCCCTTCCGCGCCCCCGAGGCCGAACCCTTCCTCCTGGGCCAAGTCGCCACCCGCGCCCAGGAGTTCCACGCCCACCTGCTCGGCGTCGCCTGCCTGGAACGCCTCTGCTTCGACTACCTCGACCACCTCGGCGCCCCCGTCGACGGGCCGCTCACCCTCACCGGCGGCGGCGCCCGTAATACCTACTGGAACACCCTGCGCGCCGAGGTGCTGGGCCGTACCGTCCGCCTCCCCGAGCAGGCCGAGGGCGCCATCGGCATGGCCGTACTCGCCGCGACCAGCTCCGGCGCCACCCTCCAGGAGGCCGCCGCCGCGATGGTCCGCATCCGTACGGAGATCACCCCCGACCCGGCCCGCACCGCCCACCACACCCCCGCCTACCTCCGCTTCCTCGACGAACTCACCCGCCGTGGCTGGCTCGACCAGACCGTGGCCGACCACGCCCGCAGGAGGGCCGCACCGTGACCGACTTCATCCTGGTACGCCACGGCGAGACCGTCTGGCACGCCGAGAACCGCTACGCCGGACGCACCGACGTGCCGCTGACCGAGCGCGGCCACGAGCAGGCCCGCGCCCTCGCCGACTGGGCCGTCACCGCCCGCCTGGACGGCGTCTGGAGCTCCCCGCTCTCCCGCGCCCGCCTCACCGCGGCCCCCGCGGCCCACGCCTGCGGACTGACCCCGCGCATCGACGAACGCCTCTACGAGGTCGACTTCGGCCGGGGCGACGGCCTCACCCGCGACGAAATGCGCCGGCGCTTCCCGCGCGAGCTGGAGGCGTTCCTCGCCGACCCCGTCGGCAACCACCTCCCCGGCGGCGAGGACCCGCGCCGCGCCGCCGAGCGCGCCGCCGACTGCCTGGCCGACATCGCCCGCGAGCACCCCGAGGGCCGGATCCTCCTGGTCGCCCACTCCACCCTCGTACGCGTCCTGCTCTGCCTGAAGCTGGGCATCCCGCTCGCCGACTACCGGCGGGTCTTCCCCCAGCTCCACAACGGCGCTCTGACCGAACTCCGCCTGACCGACGGCGGGGCCGCTTTGCTGCGGCTCAACGCTCCGGCCCTGGCCTCCGCCCCTCACTGACCGCCCTGCTTGCGGTCTTTGTCCGGCTCTTCAGGGGGTGCTCCTTCTGACCGAACTCCGCCTGACCGACGGC
>NZ_JBSIBZ010000117.1:0-23718 GCF_058245575.1 Streptomyces sp. UF-297
CACCCCGCACCCCCGCCACCGCACCCCGACAGCCCCGCGCAGCGGACCACAGCCCGCCGCAGGCGCAACGGCCCGCGGCGGGCCGACAGGCACAGCGCCCCCGCTACCAGCTCGACTTCCGCACCCCCGGCAAATACCCCGCATGCGCCTGCTCCCGCACCCGCACCCGCGACAGCCCGAACGCGCGCAGATACCCCCGCGGACGCCCGTCCACACTGTCGCGATTGCGCACGCGAGTAGCGCTCGCGTCGCGCGGCTGCCGCGACAACTCCCGCTGTGCGTCCAGCCGTTCGGCGTCCGACGCCTGCGGGTTACGGATGACGGCCTTGAGCAGCGCCCGCCGCGCCGCGTAGCGCGCCACCGTCGCCCGCCGCTGCTCGTTCTTTGCGATCTTGCTCTTCTTCGCCATTCAGACCCGCTCCCCTCGCGCACGGATACGGGCGACGGCCGCCTCGATCCCGATCGTGTCCACGGTCTTGATCCCCTTCGCGCTCAGCCTCAGTCGTACGTGCCGCTTCTCGCTGGGCAGCCAGTACCGCTTGGCCTGGATGTTGGGGTCGAAGCGGCGGGAGGTGCGCCGGTGGGAGTGGGAGACGGCGTTGCCGAAGCCGGGCCTGCGGCCGGTCAGCTGGCAGTGGGCGGACAAGGCTCATTCCTCCTAATGAAAATGGAAACCATTTCTGTATAGTAGCCCGTATGGCCCGCAACGAACTACGACCCGTGATCAAGCTCCGGTCCACGGCGGGGACCGGCTACACGTACGTGACCCGCAAGAACCGCCGCAATGACCCCGACCGGCTCCAACTGCGCAAGTACGACCCCGTCGCCGGTCGGCACGTCACTTTCCGAGAGGAGCGCTGAGGCACGCGATGAAGCCTGGAATCCACCCGCCGTACGGGCCCGTCGTCTTCCGCGACCGGGCCGCCGACTTCGCCTTCCTGACCCGGTCCACCGCCACCAGCGACAAGACCGTCCAGTGGGAGGACGGCAACACCTACCCCGTCATCGACGTCGAGATCTCCTCGGCGAGCCACCCCTTCTACACGGGGACGGCCCGCGTGCTGGACACCGCGGGCCGCGTCGAGCGCTTCGAGCGCCGCTACGGCAAGCGGCCCACCGACCGCTCTGCCCAACAGCCCGCCGACCGCCCCGCCGGGCAGTCCGACGGCCAGTCCACCGAGCGCCCCGCCGAGCGGCGCGGGACCCGCTGATGGAGCGGCTCGGCGTCGCGATCGTCGGCGGGCTGCACGCGGACGCCCGTACGGCGGCCGTCGAGCACCTGCTGCGCACCGTCCCCGGCAGCGTCGCCCTCCACCACGACCTGGCCTCGGCCGCCGAAGGAACGGTACGGCGCACGGTCCGCGACGCCCGCGGCCCGCTGGACGAGGGCGAGGCCCCGCTGGTCAACGACTGCGCCTGCTGTGCGCTGCGCGAGGACCTCGTCCCCGAGCTGGAGCGGCTGGCCGCGAGCCGTACCTGCCGTCTGGCTGTCGTCGAGCTGTGGGACTCGGTGGAGCCCAAGGCGATGGCCGAGGTCGTGGCGGCCTGCGGCGGTGACACCCTCGCCCTGACGCAGGTGATCACGGCCGTCGACCCGGCCCTGCTGCTGCCCTACCTCGGCTGCGGCGACGACCTGGCCGAGGCCGGCCTCGCGGCGGCCGCCACCGACCAGCGGACGGTGGCCGACACCTGGGCGCGCCAGCTGGAGTACGCGCCGGTGCTCGCCGTCGTAGCGGGGGAGGAGCCTGCGGACGACGCCGACCTGGAGCTGCTGACCCAGCTGCACCCCACCGCGTGCCAAGTCGCCCTGGACGCGGGGGAGGGCGCGCAGTGCGGCGGCGCCGACGAGCTCGCCGCCGCGGCCCTGGCCGGCTTCGACATCGAGGCGGCCGCCGCGCGCCAGCACCCGGCCTGCGCCCTGCTGCCGCAGGAGGCGGACCGGGCGGGCGTGGGCACCCTGGTGTGGCACCGCACCCGGCCCTTCCACCCGGGGCGGCTGTACGCGGCCCTGGAGGACCTGTCCTGTGTGGCCGCGCGCAGCCGGGGCCGCTTCTGGCTGGCCGACCGGCCGGACACGCTGCTGTCCTGGGACGCGGCGGGCGGCGCGCTGTGCGTGGAGAGCACCGGGCCGTGGCTGGCCGCACTCCCGGACGCCGCCTGGGAGTTGGTGCCGCCGGTACGGCGCGCGGCGGCCGCGCTGGACTGGCACCCCGAGCACGGCGACCGCGCCCAGCACCTGGTCTTCACCTCGCAGGGCCTGGACCGGGACGGGCTGACCGCGCTGCTGGAGTCCTGCCTGCTGACGGACGCCGAGTTCGCGGGCGGTCCGGCCGCCTGGAAGTCGCTCCCGTCCGCCTTCGACGAACTGCTGGACCCCGTCCCGTAATTCGGTCCGCCCTCGGCGTACTGCCCCCTTCGTACCGCACCCGTCGCAGCGCCCTCGTCGTACCGCACCCGCACGAAAGGCCCCCATGCCCCGCCGTCACGACCCCCGCAAGCCCGTCAAGCACCGGCCCAACCCCCTGGACGCGGCCGGGATCACCTACATCGACTACAAGGACACCGACCTGCTGCGGAAGTTCATCTCCGACCGGGGCAAGATCCGCAGCCGCCGGGTCACCCGGGTCTCGGCCCAGCAGCAGCGGCAGCTTGCCCGCGCGATCAAGAACGCGAGGGAGATGGCCCTGCTGCCGTACTCCTCGAAGTGATCCCGGAGTGGCCCCGGAGCGCCCGGACGATCACCCGTGCCCCATAGGTAGGAATTTCCCTACGCTTGATGTGTAGGGAAATTCCTACCTATCGTGAGGGGTATGAACATCACGCACGCCTCCTTCCTGACCGTCCCCGTCCTCGACCAGGACCGCGCCCGGCGCTTCTACACCGAGACCCTCGGCTTCCAGGTCGTCGCCGACCGCCAGGTGGGCCCGGTGCGCTGGCTCCAGGTGGCCCCCGAGGGCGCACAGACCGTCTTCACGCTGTCCGGGCCGGGAATGGGCGATTTCACGCCCGGTTCCGCACGGGGGATCATGTTGGTCACGACCGACGTGGACGCCGACTGCGCGCGGCTGACCGCGGCCGGGGTCGAGGTCGGCGGGCCTGATGACGCCCCCTGGGGCCGGATGGCCGGCTTCAGCGACCCCGACGGCAACAGCTGGATGCTGATCACGGAGAAGGAAGGCTTCTGACACGGCCATGACCGCGACCGGCGCACGCGAGACGACCTCCGAGCGGGACAACGGGCGGGACGGCGAGCGGGACACCGGGCAGGACCGGCTGTTCGCCGCGCTCGCCAACGGCACCCGCCGCGAGGTGCTGCGGCTGCTGCGCGAGCAGGGCCCGCTGCCCGTACAGGCGCTCGCCGACCACTTCGCCATGCGCCGCCCCAGCCTCTCGGAGCACCTCAAGGTGCTGCGGGAGGCCGGTCTGGTCTCCGAGGAGCGCGCCGGGCGGCAGCGGATCTACCGCCTGGAGGCCGCGCCGCTGGCCGAGGTGCAGGACTGGCTCGGTCCGTACGAGCGGTTCTGGCGCGAGCGGCTCAAGAGCCTGGGCGATCTGCTGGACGCGATGCCCGACGATGAGTCATGACCGACTTTCCCGCGTCCCCGGACGGCTTCCCGGACGGCTTCCCCGAGGGCGACGACCCGAGGACGATCCGGGTCGCGCAGTACTTCCCGCACCCTCCCGCCAAGGTCTGGCGCGCGCTGACCGAGCCCGAGCTGATCGCCCGGTGGATGATGCCCGGCGACTTCCGCCTCGTGGTCGGCCACCGCTACACGATGCGCACCTTCCCCCGCCCGAACACCGGCTTCTCCGGCACGGTGGAGGCCGAGGTGCTGGCGTACGAGACCGAGCGGCTGCTCAGCGTGCGCTGGCGGGACGCCGACGAGGGGCAGGGCGGCCGGGCCGACTGGACGATCACCTGGAGCCTTCAACCGGAGGGGCGCGGCACGCGTCTCTTCCTGGTGCACGAGGGCTTCGATCCGGACGATCCGTACCAGGTGCAGGCGCACCGCATCATGGGCGGCGGATGGCGCTCGACGGTGATGGCGGGCCTGGGGAAGGTCCTGGACGCGCTGTGACCGCGCCGGGGGCCGTCCTCGACGAGCAGTGACGGCGCTGCCACACGCTGTCGTGCACGTGCATCTGCCCATGCATCGGCATATGAACGCGGCTATGATCCGGGTCAGTTGACATGTTTAACGCTGACCGTTCCGCTGTCCTCACCGGGAGAATCCTGTGCCCCACGCATACAACGGCATGGCCGCGACGGATCTTCGCGGGGTGGTCTGGCAGAAGAGCCGGCACAGCAACTCCCAGGGTTCGTGCGTGGAGTTCGCCCGCCTGCCGGACGGCGAGGTCGCGGTGCGCAACTCCCGCTTTCCCGACGGGCCCGCGCTCATCTACACCCCGGCCGAGGTCGAGGCGATGATCCTGGGCGTCAAGGACGGCGAGTTCGACCACCTCATACGCGACTGAGCCGCCCACAGCGACTGAGCCGCCCACCGCGGCTCAGTGGCCCACCGCGGCTCAGTGCCTCGTAGCGACTCGGTTGCCGCAGCGGCTGGGGCGGCCGCCGGACCGCCCCTGCCGCTACGGAAGCCGGAACAGTGCCCACACGACCTTTCCGTGCGGCGCTCCGGACAGCCGGTGCCAGCCCCATCCGTCGGCGAAGGACTCCACCAGGTGCAGTCCGCGCCCCGATTCCGCGCAGGCGTCGGCCTCCCCCGCGACGGGGGAGTCGTCGCTGGGGTCGCGTACGGCGCACACCAGACGTGAGGACCAGCGCATCAAGTGCAGCCGGGCGGGCGGGACTTCGGCCATGGGCGGTGCATCCCCCGTAAGATTCGCCGTCACATGAGCCGTCGTGCCCGCCGCGCCCGGCAGTACCGCGTGCCGCAGGGCGTTGGTGACCAGTTCGGACACCACCAGCGCGACACCGTCGAAGAGTTCTTCCAGATCCCAGTGGTGCAGCGTTTCGCGGGTGAACTGCCGCGCGCCGCGCACCGATTCGTACCGGGCCTGCAGGGTGCAGGAGACGGAGCCGGAAACGGCCGAGGGGTCGACAGGGGGAAGTCCCTGCCATAACGGCTCAAGCACGGTCAAAACCTTGGTCCCCATGCGAGGCACTCCTGGCGTTCGCGGACGTCATGATCCCTGCCGTTCCGGCGGATCGTTAACGAGCGTGCATGCGTGCGACGCCCATGGTTCCCAATGCGTACGCCAGATGCAAGGGCAGATGCACGTGCACGCGATCTTTTTGGGGTGCGACGTGGTCATTAGCCGTATTTCTTCCTACGCGTAGTTGCGGAGAAGTGGCGCGAGCTGCACATATCAGTAACCGGGCGAGCACTCAACGGAGCCTGAACGTGGCAGACTGCCGCCCACTGTTGGACGGGGTGGGCCACGGGAGGGGCTGAAGGTGTCCGCAAGTGAGTCGAGCGGGTCAGTGGTGCGGCGCATCATGCTGGGTTCGCAGCTCAGGAGGCTGCGGGAAACCCGCGGGATAACGCGCGAGGCGGCGGGCTACTCGATCCGGGCATCCGAGTCGAAGATCAGCCGCATGGAGCTGGGCAGGGTGAGCTTCAAGGCCCGGGACGTGGAGGACCTGCTCACCCTCTACGGAGTCGGGGACGAGCAGGAGCGCGAGTCGCTGCTCTCCCTCGCCCGGGAGGCCAACGTCACGGGCTGGTGGCACAGTTACAGCGATGTGCTTCCCGGTTGGTTTCAGACATATGTTGGCCTGGAAGGGGCAGCATCGATCATCCGGCACTACGAAGTGCAGTTCGTGCACGGCCTGTTGCAGACCGAGGCCTACGCACACGCCGTCGTCGCCCGCGGCATGCCCGGCGCCGACCCCGCCGACGTCGAACGCCGCGTCGCGCTGCGCCTGGAGCGGCAGAAACTGCTGCTCTCCGAACGCCTCCCGCAGTTCCACTGCGTCCTGGACGAGGCCGCGCTGCGCCGCCCGTACGGTGACCGCGCGGTGATGCGCGGACAGCTCCAGCACCTCATCGAACTCTCCGAACGCCCCAACGTACGGCTGCAGGTGATGCCCTTCAGCTTCGGCGGGCACGCGGGCGAGTCCGGCGCCTTCACCATGCTCGGCTTCCCCGACACGGGACTGCCGGACGTCGTCTACCTGGAACAACTCACCAGTGCGCTGTATCTGGACAAGCCGGAGGACGTGGCCCAGTACGCCCGGGTGATGGACCGCCTTCAGGCCGACAGTCCGGATCCCGCCGGTACCCGCGACCTGCTACGTGGTCTACTCCAACTGACCTGACTCGCGCGTAGGATGACTTCCCATCAGGAGTTAGCACCCCCCCAGTGTGGCGCTGTGACGCCCCGTGATGCGTTGTGCGCGCCCCGTCCTTCAGATTGGGATGGCATGTCCTACTTCGACGAGTTGGCTCTTCAGTACATCGACGGCAAATGGCGGGCCGGCAGCGGCTCGTGGGACATCGTGGACTTCAATCCGTACAACGGGGAGAAGCTCGCGTCCATCACCGTCGCCACCGTCGAGGAGATCGATACGGCCTACCGGGCCGCCGAGCGCGCGCAGACCCAGTGGGCCGCCACCAACCCCTACACCCGCCGGCTGGTCTTCGAGCGCGCGCTGCGGGTGATCGACGAGCGCGAGGCGGAGTTCGGCGCGGCGATAGCCGCCGAGGTCGGCGGCACCCACGCCAAGGTCGCCTTCGAACTCCACCTGGTCAGAGAGTTCCTGCGGGAGTCCCTCCAGCTCGCGCTGCGCGCCGAGGGACGCATACTGCCCTCGCCCATCGACGGCAAGGAGAACCGCCTCTACCGCCTGCCGGTCGGTGTCGTCGGGGTCATCAGCCCCTTCAACTTCCCCTTCCTGCTCTCCATCAAGTCGGTGGCGCCCGCGCTGGCGCTGGGCAACGCGGTCGTCCTCAAGCCCCACCAGAACACGCCGATCTGCGGCGGCGGTCTGGTCGCCAAGCTCTTCGAGGAGGCCGGGCTGCCCCCGGGCCTGCTCAATGTCGTGGTCACCGACATCGCCGAGATCGGGGACGCGCTCCTGGAGCACCCCGTACCCAAGGTCATCTCCTTCACCGGCTCGGACAAGGTCGGCCGGCACGTCGCCACCGTCGCCGCCTCGCACTTCAAGCGCGCCATCCTCGAACTGGGCGGCAACAGCGCCCTGGTGGTCCTGGACGACGCCGACCTCGACTACGCCGTCGACGCGGCCGTCTTCAGCCGCTTCGTCCACCAGGGCCAGGTCTGCATGGCCGCCAACCGCGTCCTGGTGGACCGCCGCGTGGAGAAGGAGTTCACCGAGAAGTTCGTCGCCAAGGTCAGGACGCTGAAGGTGGGCGACCCCACCGACCCGGCGACCCACATCGGCCCGCTGATCAACGAGCGGCAGGCGGAGGCCGTCACCTCGGTGGTGGACCGCGCCCTGTCCGAGGGCGCCACCGCCCTGGTGCACGGCCCGGCGCAGGGTACGCTCGTCGCGCCCACCGTGCTCTCGGACATCCCGGAGGGCTCGGCGGCCCTAGGCCAGGAGATCTTCGGGCCCGTCGCCCTGCTCATCCCCTTCGACGGCGACGACGAGGCCGTACGGATCTCCAACGACGCCCCCTACGGGCTCAGCGGCGCCGTGCACACCGCCGACATCGAGCGCGGGGTGCGGTTCGCCAAGCGCATCGAGACCGGAATGATCCACATCAACGACGGCACGGTGCACGACGAGCCGGTGGTGCCCTTCGGCGGCGAGAAGGCCTCCGGGGTGGGGCGGCTGAACGGCGACTCGATGGTGGAGGCCTTCACCACCACCAAGTGGATCTCCATTCAGCACGGCCGGTCCCGCTTCCCGTTCTGATTCTTCTCCCTGCGTGGGGCATGAGGACAGTAGCTGTCCTCATGGGGCCGTAACTTCGTAGCTGTCGGAGCGAGGGCGACGACGCAGACGGACCGCCGGGGCAGAGACCGGCGGTCCGACGGACCGATGAAAGAGGTGGCCCCATGCCCACTCACGTGCTTGCCGAGGCGCACGGCGACGAGCGCGGCGCGCTCCTGGCCTTCCTGGAGGCGCAGCGCGGCGGTCTGCGCCGGGCGCTCCTGGGACTGACCGACGAGCAGGCGGCGCGCAAGCCCAGCGCCAGCGAACTGTCCCTGTCCGGCCTGCTCAAGCATGTCGCGGAGGTCGAGCAGGGCTGGGTGGAGACCGCCCGGCAGGTTCCCGAGTCCGTGCAGCGCGACGAGAGCACCTGGCACCTGAGCTTCCAGCTGGAGGGCGAGGAGACGGTCGCGGGCATCCTGGCGCACTGGGACCAAGTGGCCCGCGAAACCGAGAAGTTCATCCACTCCCTGCCCAGCCTGAACGACACCTTCCCGCTCCCCGAGGCCCCCTGGTACCCCCCGAACGCCTCTCAGTCGATGCGCTGGCTCCTCCTCCACCTCATAGAGGAGACGGCCCGCCACGCCGGCCACGCCGACATCATCCGCGAGTCCCTCGACGGCAAGACCGCCTTCGAGCTCGTCGCCGAGGAAGGCGCCCTCAAGGGCTGAACCCCCTTACGGAGAAGGCCGGTTCCTCCTGGATCCGGCCTTCTCCCGCGCCTTTGCGGGCCCGGTCACCTGCCCCTGTCAGGGGCGCGGGGCGGTGCCGGTATGCGGCTTCGTCACGTGGGCGCGGTCGGCCCCCACCGGCCTGCGGATGCGCGGCGCGCTCAGGGCGCGCCCCCGGCCACCTCCTCCCGCAGGTCCTCCGCGCGGAGCACCGCATCGCGCGCCGCCTCCCGGTCCTGGGGGTCCAGCGGGACGGCATCGGCTCGGGTGAGGAAGTCGGCGGCCCGTTGGGGATCATCGGTGCTAAGGGCCAGTTCGGCGCGTAGGACCAGGAGTTGGAAGAGCTGGGCGGGGGTCGGGACGGGGGCGTTCGCGGCGGGTTCGGGCAGGGAGGCGAGGGCGCGGTCCAGGATGGCGACGGCTGTGGTGGGGTCGTCCTTGGAGTCGGCGAGCAGGGTCGCCTGGTGCAGCGCGCGGGCGTACTTCTCCCTGGGGACGGGGGAGTGCTCAAGGGACTCGGAGATCTGCTGCCCGACGCGTATGCAGTTGCCGCCGGGGTCGGTCATCAGGAACTGCCGTACGCCGTAGGACATGTCCTTCAGGGGTCCGATGCGAGGGATGCCGCGCATGGGTATCCGGCCCAGCGCGGCCTTGAGCCCGGCGCGGAAGGCCGCGTACAGGCCGTCCACGTCGTCGGTCAGGACGTAGCAGGTGCTGTAACTCGTCGCCGGTTCATGGGACTTCATGCCGAAGAACTGCAGCTCGACATCGCGTCCCGGCAGCTGGACGACGGCGTAGGGGTTGGGGCTCTTCTGCTGGAAGGTCACCTCGAAGCCGAGGGCCCGGTAGAAGTCCAGCAGTTCGTCGAGGGAGCGGCACGGGAGGATCGGAATCACGGTCTCGGCCATGCCACCGGAGAGTAGGCGTGGGATCATGTTCTAGTCAAAGTTGAGTAGCCGTGCCGTCTAGGCTGGCGGCACGGCGAGTGCGGGAAGTGAGGCGGCGATGTCGGTGATCCGGCTGTTGGTTCTGGGGGCCGTGCGCCAGCACGGGCGGGCGCACGGCTATCAGGTGCGCAACGACCTGGAGTACTGGGGCGCCCACGAGTGGTCCAACGCCAAGCCCGGCTCGATCTACCACGCCCTGAAGCAGATGGCCAAGCAGGGCCTGCTGCTCGCCCACGACGTCGCGCCGAGCACCGCGGGCGGCCCGCCGCGCACGGAGTACGAGATGACCGAGGCCGGGACGCAGGAGTACTTCTCGCTGCTGCGCACGGCGCTCTCCCGGCACGACCAGAAGATCGACGTGCTCAGCGCGGGCGTCGGCTTCATGGTGGACCTGCCGCGCGAGGAGGCGGTGGCCCTCCTCAAGGAGCGGGTGCGGGGGCTGGAGGACTGGCGCGCGGGCGTCGTGGAGTACTACATCCCGGAGGACGGGCCCGAACAGCTCGGCCACATCGGCGAGATCATGCACATGTGGGTGCACCATGCCGACAGCGGCGCGCAGTGGACGCGCGGGCTGATCGAGCGGATCGAGGGCGGCGCCTACGTCTTCTCGGGGGAGGGCGAGCCCTTCGTGGGCGTCCTCGCGGAGGGCGAGGAGAACCCGTTCGCGACCGAGGGGCGCGACCCGCGCCTGGGCTGAGGCGGCGCCCGGCGGCCGGCGCCTTGCGCGCGGCACCCGGCGGTCGGAGTCCGGCAGGAGCCCTCATTAATCAAGTTTGACCAATCCCGCGGGCGGGGTTACTTTCGTCAGCAGGTAGTCAAACTTGACTACAGGCTTGGAGGAGGCACCTTGACTGACCGCGATCTTGCGATCGTCGTCGAAGGACTGCGCAAGGACTACGGCGCGAAGGCGGCCCTGGACGGGCTCGACCTGACCGTCCCGCGCGGCACCGTCCAGGGGATTCTGGGCCCCAACGGCGCCGGCAAGACCACGCTCGTACGGATCCTGGCCACCCTGCTGCGGCCCGGCGCCGGGCGCGCCGAGGTCGCCGGGTACGACGTGCTGCGCCACCCGGACGAGGTGCGGGTGCGCATCGGCCTGCTGGGGCAGCACGCCGCGCTGGACGAAGAGCTGGGCGGGCGGCAGAACCTGGAGATGTTCGGGCGGCTCTACCACCTGGGCGCGCGCCGGGCCGCGGCCCGCGCCGGGGAGCTGCTGGAGCGCTTCGGGCTCGCCGACACCGGCCGCAAGGCCGTCAAGGACTACAGCGGCGGCATGCGGCGCCGCCTGGACCTGGCGGCCTCGCTCATCGTGCGCCCGCCCGTCCTCTTCCTGGACGAGCCGACCACCGGCCTGGACCCGCGCGGCCGCAACGAGGTGTGGGAGGCGGTGCGCTCACTGGTCGGCGGCGGCACGACCGTCCTGCTGACCACGCAGTACCTTCAGGAGGCCGACCAGCTCGCGGACCGTATCTCGGTGATCGACGCGGGCAAGGTGGTCGCGGACGGCACGGCGGACGCCCTCAAGGCGAAGGTCGGCGGCGACCGGATCGACGTCGTACTGCACGACGCCCGCCAACTGCCGCACGCCGCCGCGTCCTTGGCGCCCGTCCTGGGTGCCGCCCCGCTGGAGAGCGACGCGGACGCCCGCCGCCTCAGCGCCCCCGTCGCCGACCGCATGGCCGCCCTGACCGCGACCGTACGCACCCTGTCCGAGGCCGGCATCGAGGCCGAGGACATCGCCCTGCGCAGGCCCACCCTGGACGAGGTCTTCCTGCACCTGACCCAGCACAGCGCCGCCAAGGAGGACGCGACCGCATGAGCACCTTCACCCCGAGCGCCCCCACCGCGGGCAAGGCCGTCTGGGCGCTGGCCGACTCCTGGACCATGACCCGGCGCGGCCTGGCGCACTGGGCCCGCCGGCCCGTACAGATCGTCGTCGGGCTCGCCTTCCCCGTGATGATGCTGGTGATGTTCGCCTACTTCCTGGGCGGCGGCATGGCCCTGCCGGGCGGCGCCGACTACACGGAGTTCCTGGTCCCGGGCATGCTGGCGCTCACCATGGCCTTCGGCCTGGAGGCGACGATGGTCGCGATCACCCAGGACCTCAACAAGGGCGTCCTGGACCGCTTCCGCGCCCTGCCGATGGTGCCCGCCGCCGTCCTGGTGGGCCGCAGCATCCTGGACATGCTGGAGTCCGCGCTCAGCCTGCTCGTCATGATCGGCGTCGGGCTGCTGATGGGCTGGCGCTGGCACGGCAGCTTCGCCGAGGCTCTGTACGCGGTGGGGCTGCTGCTCCTGCTGCGCTTCGCGATGCTGTGGATCGGCATCCACCTGGGCCTGCTGGCCGGCCGCCCCGAACTGGTCCAGGCCGTACAGATCCTGGTCTGGCCCGTCGCCTTCCTGTCCAACGCCTTCGTCTCGGCCCACTCCATGCCCGGCTGGCTCGGCACGATCGCCGAATGGAACCCGATGTCCGCCACCGCCACCGCCGTACGCGACCTCTTCGGCAACCCCGCCTGGTCCGAAACCACCTGGGCCACCCAGCACGCCCAACTCCTCGCCCTGGCCTGGCCCCTGCTCCTCCTGGCCGTCTTCTTCCCCCTGGCGGTACGCACGTTCCGGCGGCTGGGGAGGTGAGGTCGCGGAAGCTTTCAGGGGCCGATGAGCCTGCGCAGGTCGACCTCGACAGGGAAGGGTACGAGCGTGGAGAGCTTGCCGATGTGTGTGGACGTCTCAGGGCTGGGGGCGTAAGCACCTGTCTCGTGGTGCAGCCAGAACTCGTGCACCACGGGCAGGCCGCCCTCACCCTCCTCCACACGCCAGAAGTACTTGATCCCGGCCTGCGCGTACATACCCGGCTTGCGGAAGCGATCGTCGGTGCGTGAACCGGGAGAGACCACTTCGACCGCGAGGGCCACTCTCTCCACCGGAACGCACTTCAGGCCGGTGCTGTCGAGCCCTTCGCGGTCGAAGACCACAACGTCGGGCTTCGGTGGGTTGCGCTCATCGATCCATACGCAGCGCTCCGAGTTGACCCAATAGGGCTCGCGTTGCGCCTGACGCAATGCGAAGAACAATCCATCGCGTACGTCGTCATGCCATTGGACCGCCATCCCCCGGGCCACGATCACTCCATCCACAAGATCCCAGTCGAACGGCAGGACCAGCTCCTTGACCTGGTCGTACGTCCAGCCGTCCGCCGGCGGGTACATCCAGTTCTCCGGGGTGGCCCGCTCCCACTGCTCGTGCCTGGCTTCTGCGGCCATTGCTGCTCCCATGGACTGGAGTCTGTGTGTGATCGTGGACACGCTTCCTGAAGATGACGGTACCGCCACCCGCAAGGGTGAAGCGGCTTTCGGCGGAGCCCGTTCTTCTCCCCGGCATACCGCACCCGATGGTGGCCTCCGTCTCCGTGAACACGGTGCTCAGTGAGCTCTCCCGGCAGCCGGACGAGGTGGTCGTCGATCCGTGGGTGCGGGCCACGTTCGTCGCCGAGCAGAGCGGCCGCGCGGGTGGCGGCCGGGCGGGTGCTCGCGGGTCAGTGGTGGAAGGCCGTCGCCTCCCGTTCGGGGCGGTCCAACGGGCCCTTCTGGTCGCGCAGTTCGGGCAGGATGCGCTCCAGGTCGTCGGCGAACAGCTCGGCCAGGTCGTGCGAGAAGCCGTTGCGGCACACCACGCGCAGCACCGACAGGTCCTGACGGTTGGGCGGGAAGGTGTACGCGGGCACCAGCCAGCCGCGCTCCTTCAGCCGCCGCGACACGTCGAAGACGTCGTAGGCGGTGACCTCCTCGCGCGTGGTGAAGGCGAACACCGGCAGCTGGTCGCCGCGGGTCAGCAGCCGGAAGTCGCCCATCGCCTCGATACGCCCGGCCAGCGTCTGCGCCACCTCGCGGGTGTTGCGCTGGACGGCGGTGAAGCCCGCGCGCCCCAGCCGTACGAAGGTGTAGTACTGGGCCGCGACCTGGGCGCCGGGCCGGGAGAAGTTCAGCGCGAAGGTCGGCATGTCGCCGCCCAAGTAGTTGACGCGGAAGACCAGTTCCTCGGGCAGCGCGTCCTTGTCGCGCCACAGCGCCCAGCCCACGCCCGGGTAGACCAGCCCGTACTTGTGGCCCGAGGTGTTGATGGAGGCCACCCGCGGCAGCCGGAAGTCCCACACCAGGTCCGTGTCCAGGAAGGGCGCGACCATCGCCCCGGACGCCCCGTCGACATGGACGGGGATGTCCAGGCCGGTGCGCTCCTGGAGGGCGTCCAGCTCCGCGCAGACCCGCTCCACCGGCTCGTAGGACCCGTCGAAGGTGGAGCCGAGGATCGTCACGACCCCGATGGTGTTCTCGTCGCACAGCGCGGCCGCCGCCTCGGGGTCCAGGTGGAAGCGGTCGCCCTCCATCGGCACCTGCCGCGCCTCCACTTCCCAGAAGTTGCAGAACTTCTCCCAGCAGACCTGCACATTGGCGCCCATGACGAGGTTGGGCCGGGCCTGCCCGGGATAGCGGTCGGCGTTGCGCCGCGCCCAGCGGCGCTTGAACGCCATCCCCGCCAGCATGCACGCCTCGCTGGACCCGGTGGTCGAACAGCCCACCGCGGCCGCCGGATCGGGCGCGTTCCACAGATCGGCGAGGATGGACACACAGCGGCTCTCCAGCTCCGCGGTGTGCGGGTACTCGTCCTTGTCGATCATGTTCTTGTCCTGGCACTCGGCCATGACGACGCTCGCCTGCGGCTCCATCCAGGTCGTCACGAACGTCGCCAGGTTCAGCCGGGAGTTGCCGTCCAGCATCAGCTCGTCGTGCACGAACTGGAAGGCCGTGTGCGGGGTGACGGGCTCGTCGGGCAGCCGGTGCCGGGGCGGCTCGCCCGCCATCCCGCCGACCGGGTCCGCCTCGCCGTAGAAGGGGTTGACCGAGAATCCGGGGCGTCCTGAACGGGCGCGTGCGCGGGGATCGAGTGACATGGGCCGCGGGTACCCCTCAACCTGCCGGGGAAAGACCGGATTTGAGGGCCCGGGTGAATCTCACGACCCGTTCGGCCTGGATGCGGGCCGCGGTCAGCGCGTCGTCGTCCACCGGGGTGTCGGGGCCGCCGACGTGCGAGGTGCCGTACGGATTGCCGTCGGCGAACTTGGCCGGGTCGGTGTAGCCGGGGGTGACCAGGATGCCGCCGAAATGGTGGACGGTGGTGTAGAGCGCCAGCAGCGTGGACTCCTGGCCGCCGTGCTTGGTGGCGGTGGCGGTGAACCCGCTGTAGACCTTGTCGGCGAGCTTGCCCTGCTGCCACAGCCCGCCCAGGACGTCGATGAACTGCTTGAGCTGCGAGGCGATGTTGCCGTACCGGGTGGGCGACCCGAAGATCACCGCGTCCGCCCAGAGCATGTCGTCCGGCGCGGCCTCGGCGATGTCCGCGGTCTCCTGCGCGTTCTTCGCCCAGGCCGGGTTGGAGTCGATGGCGGCCTGCGGCGCCAGCTCGGCGGCCCGGCGCAGCCGCACCTGTGCGCCGGCCTGCTCGGCGCGGCGGGCGATCTCCTTGGCCAGGGCGGCGACGGTGCCGGTCGAGGAGTAGTAGATGACGGCCACATTCACCGGGGTGTCCATGCGCGTACCTCCTACGCGCCGACAATACGGGCATACGGTGCGAAGGGCTCGGGGAGCGCGACCGTCCGCCCGCGCGGCCGGCACGCTTCCCGCGGTGGCCGGATTGCCAACCTCCGGGATCAATGGGGGTGTTGCCCCCGTTGAACGAGCAACTTAGGCTTGCCTAACTAACGCGGTGCGGGGTGAGGGCCGCAGGCCCCGCGCCCCGCTGTGACGGAAGGGGTCGGCATGGCAACCAACCAGGAGCGGGCGACGCCGGAGCCGCTGGACTGGACTCCACTGGCCAAGCTCGCCTTCGGGTACATGCACACCCAGATCCTGGCCACCGCGGCCCGGCTGGGCATTTTCGACGTACTGGGAGAGGGGGAGCGCACCGCCCAGGAGGTGGCGCAGGACTGCAAGACCCACCCGCAGGCCACGCACCGCCTGCTGCGGGCCATGGCCGGACTCGGCCTGCTCACCGAGATCCGCCCCGGCACCTTCGCCGCCACCGGGCTGGGCGCGATGCTGCGCACCGACCACCCCGCATCCCTGCTCTCCCTGCTGCGGATGTTCGTGGAGTCGCCCATGATCAAGGCCTGGGAGAGCCTCGACGACAGCGTACGGACGGGGGAGATCGCCTTCGACAAGGTCGTCGGCCAGGACTTCTTCTCCTACCTCAAGGACACCCCCGAGCAGTCGGAGCTGTTCAACGCGGCGATGAGCCAGGCCACCCGGCGGGTCGCCGATCTCCTGCCCGGACACTACGATTTCGGCCGTTTCTCCACCGTGGTGGACGTGGGCGGCGGCGACGGCACCCTGCTGGCCGCCATCCTGTCCGCGCACCCCGGCGTACGCGGGATCCTGTACGACTCCGAGGAGGGCCTGGCCCAGGCCCCCGAGCGGCTGGCGAAGGCCTCGCTCACCGACCGCTGCGCGCTGCGGCCCGGCGACTTCTTCGCCGCCGCCCCCGAAGGCGGCGACGCCTACCTGCTCAAGAGCGTCATCCACGACTGGAGCGACGAGCGCTGCGAACAGATCCTGGGCCACATCCGCCGGGTCATCCCCGAGGACGGGCGGCTGCTCGTTGTCGAGCCCGTCCTGCCGCCCGTCGTCGACGCGACCGCCGGCGAGGTGACCTACCTCAGCGACCTGAACATGCTGGTGAGCGTCGGCGGCCGGGAGCGGACCCAGCAGGACTTCGAGGAGCTCTTCGCCGCCGCGGGCTTCGCCCTGACCTCGGTGAGCGCGCTCCCGGGCCAGGGCACCTTCTCGATCGTCGAGGGCGAGCCCGCGTAACGGCCCGCCGCACCCGCTGAGGGGAGCTGTCGCCGGTCAGCCCGCGCTGGTCAGCGACAGCTTCGCCGCGAAGCCCAGGAACGCCGCCCCGGCCCCCGCCGACAGCCCGGCCGTCAGCCGCCTGCGCTTGCGGAAGGTCGCCGCCAGGAACGTCCCGCTGAAGATCAGCACCGACAGGTACGTGATGCTGAACAGCTGGGCCCAGGCGCCGAGCGTCACGAAGGACAGCCACGGGTGCGCGTACGCCGGATCCACGAACTGCACGAAGAAGGAGATGAAGAACAAAATCGCCTTCGGATTCAGCAGGCTGATCACCAGCGCCCTGCGATAGGGCCGCTCCACGGCCGCCTTGGCCGCGCCCTCACCGGCGCCCGCCCCGCCGACGGCCCCCGCCGCGTCCTGCGCGGGCTGTGCAGCCGTACGCCGTGCCTCCCGCCCGCGCCACAGCCCCCACGCGCCGCGCAGCATCCCGATCGCCAGCCAGGTCAGATAGCCCGCGCCCGCGAACTTCACGATGCCGAACAGCACCGGGCTGGCCTGCAGCAGCGACGCCACCCCGCCCGCCGACAGCGCCATCAGCACGGTGTCGCCGCACAGCACGCCGGCCGCCGCCCGGTAGGCCACCCGCGGGCCCCGGCGGGCCGCCGCGGAGACCACGTACAGCGAATTCGGCCCCGGCAGCAGGACGATGAGCGCCAGTCCCACCAGATATGTCGAAAGATCCGTTATCCCGAGCATGAGCGCAGGATGCCACCGGCGATCACCGCGCTCACCCGCATTTCGCGATACGGACTTGCACCTCACGCGACGTGAGGACCCATCGTGGAGCGCGTACCGAGAAAGGAGCGGAGCCCATGAGCTACTCCGTGGGACAGGTCGCCGCATTCGCCGGTGTCACGGTGCGCACCCTGCACCACTATGACGAGATCGGGCTGCTGGCCCCCAGCGAGCGCAACCACGCAGGTCACCGCCGCTACAGCGACACCGACCTCGACCGGCTCCAGCAGATCCTGTTCTACCGGGAGCTCGGCTTTCCGCTCGACGAGGTGGCGGCCCTCCTGGACGATCCGGACGCGGACCCGCAGGCACACCTGCGGCGCCAGCACGACCTGCTGACCGCCCGGATCAGGAAACTGCAGGACATGGCCGCCGCCGTCGAGACCGCGATGGAGGCGAAGAAGATGGGCATCAACCTCACGCCCGAGGAGAAGTTCGAGGCATTCGGGGACTTCGACCCGGACGTCTACGAGGAGGAGGTCAAGGAGCGCTGGGGGCACACCGACGCCTACAAGGAGTCGCAGCGCCGGGCCGCCTCGTACACCAAGGACGACTGGAAGCGGCTGAACGCGCAGTTCGACGCCATCCACCGCAAGATGGCCGCTCTCCAGGAGCGCGGCGTGCCCGCGGAGTCCGAGGAGGCGATGGACGTCGCCGAGGAGCACCGCCGCTTCATCTGCGACGCCCACTACGACTGCGGCCACGAGATGCACACGTGCCTGGGCGCCATGTACGTCGACGACCCGCGCTTCACGGCCTTCTACGACGCGGTCCGGCCGGGGCTGGCGGTCTATCTGCGGGACGCGATCTTTGCCAACGCCGTCCGCAACGCGTGATCCGTACGGGTCAGGGAGCGCGCCCCTGGCCCGTACGGCTGCGTCAGCTGTCCTTCTGCACCTCTCAGCGCTGACTCTCCTCAGCGCTGCCGCTCAGCTCTTGGGCGCGAGCACCACGGCGGTGCCGTACGCGCACACTTCCGTGCCCACGTCCGCCGCCTCCGTCACATCGAAGCGGAACATCAGCACCGCGTTCGCACCGCGCGAGCGCGCCTGCTCGATCAGCCGCTCCATGGCCTGGTTACGGGTCTCCACCAGAGTCTTCGTCAGCCCCTTCAGCTCGCCGCCGACCAGCGACTTGAGCCCTGCGCCGATCTGCGAGCCGATGTGCCGCGAGCGCACCGTCAGCCCGAAGACCTCGCCGATGACCTGCTGCACCTGATAGCCGGGGACGTCGTTGGTGGTGACCACCAGAACGTCGGACTGCGGCGTCTGTCCGCCGCCGTACTCCTCGATGCCCATACGTGTACCTCCTTACGGCCAGCATCGCCTTCGCGGCCGGGCGCGGCCAGTGGAACCAAGGGGCGCCATGCGGCGTTGATAGCTTTGGGCCGCACACCGCGCCTCCACCCTCTGCAGACCCGGCAGCACGCTCGATCCGGCGCCCTCGACCCAGGAGCCCTACTCCCCGTGAATACCCTCGCGCTCGGCCCCCAGTGGCTGGACCCGGACTACCTGATCGCGACCTTCGGTCTCATCGGCGTCCTCGTCATCGTCTTCGCGGAGTCCGGCCTGCTCATCGGCTTCTTCCTGCCGGGGGACTCGCTCCTGTTCACCACCGGTCTGCTGGTGACCACCGGCAAGATCGACAAGCCGCTGTGGCTGGTGTGCGTGCTGATCGTGCTCGCGGCGATCCTCGGTGACCAGGCGGGCTATCTCTTCGGCCGCAAGGTCGGGCCCGCGCTGTTCAACCGCCCGGACTCCAAGCTCTTCAAGCAGGAGAACGTCACCAAGGCGCACGAGTTCTTCGAGAAGTACGGCCCCAAGTCGCTGGTGCTGGCCCGCTTCGTACCGATCGTGCGCACGTTCACGCCCATCATCGCGGGCGTGAGCCGGATGAACTACCGCTCCTTCATCACCTTCAACATCATCGGCGGCACGCTCTGGGGCGCGGGCGTCACGCTGCTCGGCGCCGCGCTGGGCAAGGTCGAGTTCGTCCACAAGAACATCGAGGCGATCCTGGTCGGGATCGTGCTGATCTCGGTCGTGCCGATCGCGATCGAGTTCCTGCGGGCGCGGAGCAAGTCGAAGAAGGCCGCTGCCGCCGGCTCGGCCTCGGCCGAGATGGGCGGCGGTAATCCGCCGCGGCCCCAGAACGGCACGGGGCGCGGGCGTCACGCCAAGCGCTAGTCGGCTGGTGCCGGTCGCCCGTTCCGGGTGCTGCACCGTTGCGCCTGCGGCGGGCTGTGGTCCGCTGCGCGGGGCTGTCGGGTGCGGGGGCGGGGGTCCGGGGGGGTGTACGAACTGCTTCGCTTGACGTTCGTACACCCACCCCCGGACCCCCGCCCCCTCCCGTTGTGGGTGGGGAAAAACAGGTGGGTGGGGGGGGCTCGCGTTTCGGGCAAATGGTGCCTCTGGCCCTATGGGAACCCCCGCCCCGCGCGTCCGTGGTGTCCATCAGGCATCGTGTCCTTGAAGGACGGCCGGAGGCGTAGCAGTACGAGGAGTGCACAGTCGTGGTGTCGGAGCCTGAGGGCCCAGAGGACCGGAAGCCTCAGTCGGACGAGGCGCACAGCGCCTTCACGCCGCCACTGGGCGTACCGCACCCGCCGGTACCCGAGGACGAGCACCCGACCTCGGAGTTCGCCCTCCCCCAGGGGCTGCGCGCCGAGGCGCCCAGCGAGCCGGAGGGTTCGGCGTTCGCGCCGCCCGGCAGCACCACGGGGCAGACCCCGCTGCCCACCACCCCGGCCTCCGGCTTCCCTGCCTTCACCCCGCCGCACGGAATCCCGGTCATCAGCCTCACCAAGGAGGCGCCCTGGCAGGACCGGATGCGCACGATGCTGCGCATGCCGGTCAGCGAGCGGCCGGTGCCCGAGCGGGTGGAGCGCAGCGACGAGACCGGGCCCGCCGTACCGCGCGTGCTGGACCTGACGCTGCGTATCGGCGAGATCCTTCTCGCGGGCGGCGAGGGCGCCGAGGACGTCGAGGCCGCGATGTTCGGCGTCGCGCACGCCTACGGGCTGGAGCGCGTCGAGCCCACCGTCACCTTCACCCTGCTGTCGATCTCCTACCAGCCCTCCCTGGTCGACGACCCGGTGACCGCCAGCCGGACCGTACGCCGCCGGGGCGTGGACTACACCCGGCTGTCGGCGGTCTTCCGCCTGGTCGACGAGATCACCTCCGAGGGGATCACCCTGGAGGAGGCCTACCGGGGCCTCGCCGAGATACGCCGCAACCGCCACCCGTACCCCAGCTGGGCCCTCACCCTCGCCTCCGGGCTGCTGTCCGGAGCCGCGAGCATGCTGGTCGGCGGCCAGCTGCTGGTGTTCGTCGCGGCCGCGATCGGCTCGATGCTCGGCGACCGGCTGGCCTGGCTCGCCTCGGCCCGCGGACTGCCGGAGTTCTACCAGTTCGTGGTCGCGGCCATGCCGCCGGCCGCGATGGGCTTCGGGCTCAGCCTCGCGCACGCCGACGTCCAGGCGTCCGCCGTGATCACCGGTGGGCTGTTCGCGCTCATCCCCGGGCGGGCGCTGGTCGCCGCCGTCCAGGACGGCCTGACCGGCTATTACATCACCGCCTCCGCCCGCCTCCTGGAGGTCGGCTACCTCATCGTCGGCATCGTCGTCGGTGTCCTGACCGTGCTGTACGCGGGGCTGCGGCTGAGCCCCGAGCCCGCCAAGCTCAGCCCGCAGGAGGCGCTGCGCACGTTCAACTCGCCGGGCATCCAGATCCTGGCCGCCATGCTGCTGGCGCTGGCCTTCTGCGTACTGCTCCAGCAGGAACGTCACACCTTGCTGTTCGCGACCTTCAACGGCGGCATCGCCTGGGTCGTGTACGGAGTCCTCGCGCAGACCGCCAAGTTCAACGCCGTCATCGCCACTACCGTCGCTGCCGGTCTGGTCGGCCTCTTCGGCCAGTTGCTCTCCCGCTACCGCTACGCCTCCGCGCTGCCGTACGTCACCGCGGCGATCGGGCCACTGCTGCCCGGCAGCGCCACCTACTTCGGCCTGCTCAACTTCGCCAAGGGCGACATGACCGCCGGCACCTCCTCACTGATCAAGGCGGCGTCCCTCGCGCTGGCGATCGCCATCGGGGTGAATCTCGGCAGCGAAATCGCCCGCCTCTTCATGAAGGCCCCGAGCAACGGCGAAGAGACCACAGACCGCCGAGCAGCCAAGCGCACCCGCGGCTTCTAGAGCCTTTCTCCACCCCCGCCACCGCACCCCGACAGCCCCGCGCAGCGGACCACGCCCGCCGCAGGCGACACGGCGCCGCACGCGAAAACGGGCGGCACCCCGCGGGGTACCGCCCGTTACTACACGCGCGAAGCGCGTCAGGCTCAGTGGCCGCCCTGGGCCTCAAGGCGCTTGTAGGAGGCCTCGATCTCGGCCTCGGCCTCGGTGCGGCCGACCCAGTTGGCGCCCTCGACGGACTTGCCGGGCTCCAGGTCCTTGTAGACCTCGAAGAAGTGCTGGATCTCCAGACGGTCGAACTCCGACACGTGGTGGATGTCCCGCAGGTGCTCGACACGCGGGTCCGACGCCGGCACGCACAGCAGCTTGTCGTCGCCGCCGGCCTCGTCCGTCATGCGGAACATGCCGATCGCGCGGCACTTGATGAGGCAGCCGGGGAAGGTCGGCTCGTCCAGAATGACCAGGGCGTCCAGCGGGTCGCCGTCCTCGCCCAGGGTGTTCTCGACAAAGCCGTAGTCGGCCGGGTAGCTGGTCGAGGTGAAGAGTCGACGGTCCAGGCGGATCCGACCGGTCTCGTGGTCCACCTCGTACTTGTTCCGCGAACCCTTCGGGATCTCGATGGTGACGTCGAACTCCACGGGTGGCTCCTCCATGATCAACACATACGTCTGGTGATTAAGTGTCCCCCACGCAGGTGTGTGGTGGCGAAAGGGGCTGGTCCGAGGTGCCGGAGACCAGGTCGTGGCAGGTCAGATGGCAGTCAGCGCAGCGTTCCGCGCACGGTGCGTGGCAGTCGGCGCACAGCACGTGGCAGTCCACCTCGAAGGAGCGGCGCCAGACCTGGCAGCTGGCGGCGGGTTCCGCTGTCGTCGGCCTGGCGGTCGCGGCCGGTGCGGTGGCGGCGTCCGGGCCGTGGGACTCCGGTCAGCGTACGGCCGAGCGCGCCGCAGCAGCCGCCCAGGACCGCACAGGTGGCGAGAATCACGGCGGCGGCCCCGCGCCCGCGCCCAGCGCGGCCGCCGTCCTGCCCCCGCTCGGCGCCCCGTCCGACGGCGGCGACGACCGCGGCGCCGCGCCCCCGCCTTCGGGTACGGGCCTGGCCGACACCCTCTCCCCGCTCATGAAGGACCCGGCCCTGGGCCCGGTGCGTACCGCCTCCGTCGTGGACGTGGCCACCGGCCGGGAGATCTTCGCCGCCAAGGCGGGCGAGGCGGCCACTCCCGCCTCCACCGTCAAGCTCGCCACCGCGCTGGCCGCGCTGGCCGCCCTCGGCCCCGACCACCGCATCGACACCACCGTCGTCGAGGGCGCCGAGAAGGGCCACATCGTCCTGGTCGGCGGCGGCGACCCCACCCTCACCGCCCGCGCGCCCAAGAACCCCGGGCAGGCCGCCCAGGACCGGCCCGCCAGCCTGCGCGCGCTGGCCGACGAGACGGCCCGCGCCCTCAAGAAGCGCGGCACCACCAAGGTCACCCTGGACTTCGACGTCTCGGCCTATTCCGGCCCCGTCCGGCACCCCATCAGCCCCAACGAGAACGTCGCCCTGGTCACGCCCCTGATGGCCGACGAGGCCCGTCTGGACGACTCCGACCACGGCCCCGCCGACCGCGACCCCGACCCCTCCGGCGCGGCCGCCCGTACCTTCGCGGGCCTGCTGCGCGACCGCGGCATCACGGTCGACAACGAGCCGTCCGCCACGAAGGCCCCGGCCCGGGCCACCCGCCTGGCCACCACCCGCTCGCTGCCCCTCTCGGCCCTCGTCGAGCGCATGCTCACCCACAGCGACAACGACATCGCCGAGGCCCTGGCCCGCCAGACGGCCCGCGCCGCCGGCGAACCGGTCAGCTTCGAGGGCGCCCAGAAGGCCGTACGCGACCGTCTCGCCGCCCTTCAACTGCCCGTATCCGGCGCCGTCTTCGAGGACGGCAGCGGCCTGGACCGCGACGACCGCACCTCCGCGGCCCTGCTCTCCCGCGTCCTGGTGCTCGCGGCCTCGCCCGAACACCCCGAGTTCCGCTCCGTCATGACCGGCCTCCCGGTCGCCGGCTTCAGCGGCACCCTCAGCAGCCGCTACGCCGACCAGTCCGACCTCGCCCAGGGCGCCGGCACCGTACGCGCCAAGACCGGCACCCTCACCGGCGTCAACACCCTCGCCGGCACCGTCGTCGACGCCGACGGCCGCCTCCTGGCCTTCGCCTTCATGACCACCGGCACCACCGACCCCCAAAACGCCCAACGAGCCCTGGACCGCCTGGCCTCCGCAGTAGCCAACTGCGGCTGCCGCTGACAAACTCCACACATTCCGCCTCACCCACCCGTCTTTTCCCCCTCCACAACGGGAGGGGGCGGGGGGGGGGGGGGGGGGGGGGGGGGGGGGGGGGGGGGGGGGGGGGGCGGGCGG
>NZ_JBSIBZ010000118.1:0-23399 GCF_058245575.1 Streptomyces sp. UF-297
CCCCCCCCCCCCCCCCCCCCCCCCCCCCCGCCCCAGCGTTGCCGTCGGCCGGCCGCGTCAGTTGTGGCTGTGCAGTACGTCGTTCAGGCCGCCCCAGACCGCGTTGTTCGGGCGGGCCTCGACGGTGCCGGTGACGGAGTTGCGGCGGAAGAGGATGTTGCTGGCGCCGGAGAGCTCGCGGGCCTTGACGATCTGTCCGTCGGGCATGGTGATGCGGGTGCCCGCGGTCACGTACAGGCCGGCCTCGACCACGCACTCGTCGCCGAGCGCGATGCCCACGCCCGCCTCGGCGCCGATCAGGCAGCGCTCGCCGATGACGATGCGCTCCTTGCCGCCGCCGGACAGCGTGCCCATGGTGGAGGCGCCGCCGCCGATGTCCGTGCCGTCGCCGATCACGACACCGGCGGAGATCCGGCCCTCGACCATGGAGGTGCCCAGGGTGCCCGCGTTGAAGTTCACGAACCCCTCGTGCATCACGGTCGTGCCCGCCGCGAGGTGTGCGCCCAGGCGCACCCGGTCCGCGTCCCCGATGCGCACACCGGCCGGGGCGACGTAGTCCGTCATCCGCGGGAACTTGTCGACGCTGGTCACCTGGAGGTGCAGCCCCTCGGCGCGGGCGTTGAGCCGCACCGTCTCCAGCTGGTCCACGGCCACCGGGCCCAGCGAGGTCCAGGCGACGTTCGCCAGCAGCCCGAAGATCCCGTCCAGGCTCTGGCCGTGCGGCTGGACCAGACGGTGGCTGAGCAGGTGCAGGCGCAGGTAGGCGTCGTGCGCGTCCAGCGGCTTGTCCTCCAGCGAGGAGATGACCGTACGGACGGCCACGACCTCGACGCCGCGGCGCGGGTCCGGGCCGATCGCCTTCGGCGCGGCCTCGCCCAGCAGCTCCACGGCCCGCTCGGCGCTCAGCCGCTCGGTCCCGGCGGGCCCGGCCTCGGCGACGAGCTCGGGCGCGGGGAACCAGGTGTCAAGAACAGTGCCGTCGGACGCGACGGTGGCAAGCCCGGCGGCAACGGCGCCGGTCGTACGGGGAGCAGCAACTTCGGTCATGCCCGAAACCTAACCGGACGGCCCCCGTCTAGGCGAACCGGTCCCGTTCCGCGGGACCCGCCGGCTCCTCAGATCCGGCTCACCGTGCCGCAGCCCTCCGCCTGCCCCTCGTCGTTCAGCTCCCGGCTGCGGTCGTACGGGTCGGCCTCGGGCCCCGCGGGCGCGGGCGAGGCCGGGTCCGTGGAGAACGCGGGGTGGAAGTAGCCGTCGAACACTCCACAGGCGCTGTTGCCGCTCTCCTGCCGGTAATCGATCAGCTGGAGCTTGCCCGGGGTCACCACGAATCGCCGGGGGTCGACCACCTCCATGCGGATCACCCGGCGCACCACCGTCCGGGTCACCTCGGTACGGCCCTGGCCCGCCTTCACGACCGGGTAGACGAAGGTGTAGTCGGCGTTCACCCCCAGGGCGCCGTCCTTGGCCTCCTCGAACGTCATCCGCCCGCGGGTCTTGACCACCTCACCGACGAGCGCGACCTCCTTCGGGTCGAACCGGCTGAACAGCAGCAGCGGGTCGTGCTCCTTGGACGGCTTGTCCAGGCTGGTGCCCAGATCGCGCAGCAGTCCCGGCTGCTGCGGATCGAGCAGCCCCAGCGCGGCCGACGGCCGCTCCCCGCGCAGAGTCTTCGGGTCGAGGTTGGCCGCGACCAGGAATTCCTTGGTCCTGCGCAGCGCCGCCGCGACCTGCTCCTTCGACAGCGTCCCCACGGGCTTGGCCTCGGGCAGCACGATCCCGGCCGCTCCGTCCGCGTACCGCGCGGCGGGCGACCCGGCGAAGGGCTCCTTGAGCGTCGGCGTATCGGGAAACACCTCGCTTCCCGGCGCCGCGCTGGGGCGCGCGGTCTCGGCCGGCAGCGGCGGGGCCGCCTCGGCGCGGGAAGCCCCGGGCAGGCGGGAACGGATGTCGCCGGGGTTGACCGCCCACACCGCCGCGCCCCCGACGAGCAGCACCCCGACAGCGCTCATCAGCCGGCGTCGCCGCCGCGCCGGGCGGTTCATCTCCCGCCAGGCCGGCCCGGTCCGCCAGCCCTCCGGCTGCCACTCCCCCCGGCCGCCGCCCGTCGGATCCTGGGACGTCGGCTTTCTGCTGCTCAACTCGGCTCGCTCATCTCGTACTGCGCAGCGGAGGGCGACGCCTGCTCAGACCTGATGACACGCCCCCCGCAAGGTGTTCAGGAACGATCAAGAATTACCCTCTTCGTCCCGTTTCCCACAAGTCCCGCACAAATCTGGCCACTCGCCACCCCGCCCCGTGCGCCGTCAGCCCGCCGCGCCACCCAACGCCCGCTCCAGCCCCTCCCGTACCCCCGTGCGGTCGAAGGCGCGGCCGGTGAGGAGATGTTGGATCAGGAGGCCGTCGATGAGGGCCACCAGGGCGCGGGCGGCGGCCGCGTCGCCGGTGCGGGCGGCGAGCAGGCGGACCATCTCGTCGACACAGCCGGCCGCCAGGGGGCGTACCGCCTCGTGGCGCAGCGCGGCCAGGTAGAGCTCGTACTCCAGCTCGATGCGGGTGCGGTCGCCGGACAGGGAGCGCTCGACGAGCCGGGTGACCTCCTCGGCGAGCGGCGCGCGGCCGTCGATGCCCTCCACCCAGCGCGCGAAGTCCGCCAGCCACTCGGCGTTGGCCTGTTCCAGCGCGGCGACCAGCAGGTCGTCCAGCGAGGCGAAGTGGTACGTCGTCGAGCCGAGCGGCACATCGGCCTCGGCGGCCACGCTGCGGTGGCTCAGGCCCACGATCCCGCGTGTGGCCACGATCCTGATCGCCGCGGCGATGATCCGCTGCCGCCGCTTGGGGTCGTAACGCCGCGCCATCAGTGCGCCCCGCCCAGATTCAGCACGATCACTCCGGCGATCACCAGCAGCACCCCGAGTATCCGCGCCGCGTTGACCGCCTCACCGAGGAAGAGCATGCCGATCGCCGCGACGACGGCCGTCCCGACGCCGGACCAGATCGCGTACGCCGTCCCGACGTTCATCGACTTCAGGGTCTGCGCGAGCAGCGCGAAGGCGACGAGATAGCCCGCCACCGTCCCCAGGGAGGGCCACAGCTTGCTGAAGCCCTCGCTGAACTTCATCGAGGTGGTCGCCAGGATCTCGGCCAGGATCGCCCCGGCAAGGGTCACGTACATCATGCGTACGAGTGTACATAGCGATGCGTACGGCCGTACGCATGGCTCCCTCGCCTAGTCGAGCAGCGTCTTCTTCGGCCGCAGCACACAGAATTCGTTGCCCTCGGGGTCGGCCGGCGTCACCCAGGACACCTCGGGGCCCTGGCCCACATCCACCCGCCGCGCCCCCAGCCCGATCAGCCGCTCCACCTCCGCGGCCTGGTCGTCGGGGGTCAGGTCGAGGTGCAGGCGGTTCTTGCCCGTCTTGTGCTCCGGTACGGGCACGAAGCGGATCCCGGGGAGGGCGGCGGGGCCGGCGCCGATGATGATCTCTTCCTCGTCCTCGAAGACGATCCGCCAGTCCAGCACCCGCGCCCAGAAGCCCGCGAGGGCCTTCACGTCGTGTGCGTCGACGACGATTTGATACAGGCAAACGGCCATGCCCGCCAGTGTGCCTGGCGGGCATGGCCGTTCGAAAGCGCGACGCGAGATGTCGCGCGCGACGTGGGATCAGACGTTGAAGCCCAGTGCGCGCAGCTGCTCGCGGCCGTCGTCGGTGATCTTGTCCGGGCCCCACGGGGGCATCCAGACCCAGTTGATCTTCAGCTCGTTGACGATGCCTTCCGTGGCGGACTTCGCCTGGTCCTCGATGACGTCGGTCAGCGGGCAGGCCGCGGAGGTCAGCGTCATGTCGATGGTGGCGATGTTGGCGTCGTCGATGTGTACGCCGTAGATCAGGCCGAGGTTGACGACGTCGATGCCCAGCTCGGGGTCGACGACGTCGTAGAGGGCCTCGCGGACCTCTTCCTCCGTGGCCGGCTTGAGGGCCGGCGCCTCGGGGGCTGCGTTGTCGGTCATGCGGTCTTCGCCTCCTGGGAGAGGGCCTTGGCGGTGGCGTCCTTCCAAGCCATCCAGCTCAGCAGGGCGCACTTGACTCGGGCGGGGTACTTGGAGACTCCGGCGAACGCGACCGCGTCCTCCAGGACCTCCTCCATGGCGTCGTCCGGCGTGAGCTGCCCCTTGGACTGCATCAGCTCCAGGAACGTCTCCTGGATCCGCTGCGCCTCGCCCAGCTGCTTGCCGACCAGCAGGTCGTTGAGCACGGACGCGCTGGCCTGGCTGATGGAGCAGCCCTGGCCCTCGTACGACACGTCCTCGATGGTCGCACCGTCGAGCTTCACACGCAGCGTGATCTCGTCACCACAGGTGGGGTTGACGTGGTGCGCCTCACCGTCGCCGTCCCGCAGCCCCCGCCCGTGGGGGTGCTTGTAGTGGTCCAGGATGACGTCCTGGTACATCGAATCCAGCTTCACGGGTCCTGTCCCTATCCGAAGAAGTTACGGACGTGCTCCAGGCCCGCAACCAAGGCGTCCACCTCGGCAGGAGTGGAGTACAGATAGAACGACGCCCGCGTGGTCGCAGGAATTCCGTACCGCAGGCACACCGGGCGGGCGCAGTGGTGGCCGACCCGGACGGCGATGCCCTGCTCGTCCAGGACCTGGCCCACGTCGTGCGGGTGGATGTCGCCGAGCGTGAAGGAGATCGCCGCGCCGCGCTCCTCGGCCGTGGTGGGGCCGATGATCTTCAGGTCGGGGACCTTCAGCAGCTGCTGGACGGCGTACTCGGTGATCGCGTGCTCATGCTGGGCGATCCTGTCCATGCCGATCGAGGTGAGGTAGTCCACGGCCGCGCCGAGGCCGACGGCCTGGGCGATCGGGGGCGTACCCGCCTCGAACTTGTGCGGAGCCGGAGCGTAGGTGGAGGAGTGCATCGAGACGGTCTCGATCATCTCGCCGCCGCCCAGGAACGGCGGCAGGTCCTCCAGCAGCTCCTGGCGGCCCCACAGGACGCCGATCCCGGTCGGGCCGCACATCTTGTGGCCGGTGAAGGCCACGAAGTCGGCCTGCAGCGCCTGCACGTCCAGCGTCATGTGCGGAGCGGCCTGCGAGGCGTCGACGACCACGAGGGCGCCGACCTCCTGCGCGCGGCGGACGATCTCCTCGACGGGGTTGACCGTGCCCAGGATGTTGGAGACCAGCACGAAGGAGACGACCTTGGTCTTCTCCGTGATCACCTCGTCGATGTTGGACAGGTCGAGGCGGCCGTCGTCGGTCAGCCCGAACCACTTCAGCTTCGCGCCGGTGCGCTGCGAGAGCAGCTGCCAGGGCACGATGTTGGAGTGGTGCTCCATCTCCGTGATGACGATCTCGGTGTCACGGTCGACGCGGTAGGGCTCATCGGCCCAACCGAGCATGTTCGCCACGAGGTTGAGCGACTCCGAGGCGTTCTTGGTGAAGATCACCTCGTCGCGGCTCGGCGCGTTGATGAAGCCGGCGACCTTGTCGCGGGCGCCCTCGTACAGCGCCGTGGCCTCCTCGGCCAGCACGTGCACGCCGCGGTGGACGTTGGCGTTGTGGCGCTCGTAGTACTCGCTCAGCACGTCGATGACCTGGCGCGGAGTCTGCGAGGTCGCCGCGCTGTCCAGGTAGACGAGTTGCTTGCCCTCGTGGACCTGGCGGTCAAGGATCGGGAAGTCCTTGCGGATCGCCTCGGTGTCGAGGAGGCCGGAAAGCCCCGGTCGGGCCTGTGTCACGCGGATGCGCCACCCTTCACGTACGCCTCGTAGCCCTCGGCCTCCAGCTTGTCCGCCAGCTCGGGGCCGCCGGACTCGGCGATCCTGCCGTTGGCGAAGACGTGGACGTGGTCGGGCTTGATGTAGCGCAGAATGCGCGTGTAGTGGGTGATCAGCAGGGTGCCGACCTCACCGGTCTCGCGGACGCGGTTGACGCCCTCGGAGACGATGCGCAGCGCGTCGACGTCCAGGCCGGAGTCGGTCTCGTCCAGGATCGCGATCTTGGGCTTGAGGAGCTCCAGCTGGAGGATCTCGTGGCGCTTCTTCTCACCGCCGGAGAAGCCCTCGTTGACGTTGCGCTCGGCGAAGGAGGGGTCCATCGAGAGGCGCTCCATGGCCTCCTTGACCTCCTTGACCCAGGTGCGCAGCTTGGGGGCCTCGCCGCGGATGGCGGTGGCGGAGGTGCGCAGGAAGTTGGAGACCGAGACACCGGGGACCTCGACCGGGTACTGCATGGCGAGGAAGACGCCGGCCCGGGCGCGCTCGTCGACGGACATCTCCAGGACGTCCTCGCCGTCGAGGGTGACGGTGCCGCCGGTGATCGTGTACTTGGGGTGACCCGCCAGCGAGTAGGCGAGGGTGGACTTGCCGGAGCCGTTGGGGCCCATGATGGCGTGGGTCTCGCCCTGCTTCACGGTCAGGTCGACGCCCTTGAGGATCTCGCGCGGGCCGTTCTCGGCCTCGACGGAGACGTGCAGGTCGTGGATCTCAAGCGTTGCCATGGGGAACTCAGGACTCCTGGGTGACGGAGACGAGCACGTCGTCCCCTTCGATCTTGACGGGGTAAACGGGGACGGGCTGCGTCGCGGGAAGGCCGGACGGCTTGCCGGTGCGGAGGTCGAAGCTCGAACCGTGCAGCCAGCACTCGATCGAGCAGTCCTCCACCTCGCCCTCCGAGAGGGAGACGTTCGCGTGCGAGCAGATGTCGTTGATCGCGTACACCTCGCCCTCGGTACGGACGACCGAGACCGGGGTGCCGTCGAGCTCGACCCGCTTGGGGGTGTCCTCTTCGAGCTCGCTCAGCCCACAGGCTCGTACGAATGCGGCGCTCATACGGCCGACGCCTCCAGCTCGGCCTCGATCTTGGCGAGGAGGCGCTCCTCCACGTCCGGCAGACCGATCTGCTGGACCAGCTCGGCGAAGAAGCCGCGCACGACCAGTCGGCGGGCCTCCTCGGCCGGGATGCCGCGGGCCATCAGGTAGAAGAGCTGCTCGTCGTCGAAGCGGCCGGTCGCCGAGGCGTGGCCGGCGCCGACGATCTCGCCGGTCTCGATCTCCAGGTTGGGCACCGAGTCGACCCGCGCGCCGTCGGTCAGGACGAGGTTGCGGTTGAGCTCGTAGGTGTCCGTGCCGGTGGCGGCGGCCTGGATGAGGACGTCGCCGATCCAGACGGCGTGGGCGTCCTGGCCCTGCAGGGCGCCCTTGTAGACCACGTTGGAGCGGCAGTTGGGCACCGAGTGGTCCACGAAGAGGCGGTGCTCCTGGTGCTGGCCCTGCTCGGTGAAGTACAGGCCGTAGAACTCCGCCTCGCCGCCGGGCGCCGCGTAGTTGACGCGCGGGTGCAGGCGTACGAGGTCGCCGCCGAAGGTGACGATCACGGACTTGAACGAGGCGTCCCGGCCGACCAGGGCGTTGTGCTGGCCGACGTGGACCGCGGTGTCGTCCCAGTCCTGGACGGAGACGACGGTGAGCTTGGCACCGTCGCCGAGGACGTAGTCGACGTTGGCGGCGAGCGTGGCGTCACCGGTGTGGTCGATGACGACGAGGGCCTCGGCGAACGCGCCCAGCTCGATGACCTGGTGGCCGTAGGCGGTGCCGCCCTCGCCGTGCACGGTGATGCGGATCGGGTCGGTGAGGACCGCGTCCTTGGCGACCGTGATGATCGAGGCCTTCTCGAACGAGCTGAAGGCCTGCGCGGCGACCCGGTCCACGGGCGTGCCGGCCTTGCCGACGCGCGGGTCGTCGCGGTCGACCAGCTCGTGGGTGACGCCCTCGTCGGGCGCGATGATCTCGATCTTGAGATCGGCGCCGGAGGCGACGGCGGTGCCGTCGTGCAGGCCCTTGAGCCGCTCCAGGGGAGTGAAGCGCCACTCCTCCTCACGGCCGTGCGGCACCGGGAAGTCCGCCACGTCGAAGGACGGCGGGGCGCTCATCCGGGTGGCGACGGTGGACTCCGCGGCCACCGCGATCGAGCCCGCGGTGGTGGAGCCCGCGGCAGGGGGTCCCCCCGCTCGAGCGGAGCCGAGAGTGGGGGCGTTCTGAGCCTCAGCCATGGCTGTCGTAGTGCTCACTTTCTGCAATCAGGAAGTCGGTCGCTGCTGGGTGCGTCGGGCCGGCCGGGTCAGCCGACCGCGCCCTCCATCTGCAGCTCGATCAGCCGGTTCAGCTCCAGCGCGTACTCCATCGGCAGCTCACGGGCGATCGGCTCGACGAAGCCGCGCACGATCATCGCCATGGCCTCGTCCTCGGACAGGCCGCGCGCCATCAGGTAGAAGAGCTGGTCCTCGCTGACCTTGGAGACGGTCGCCTCGTGGCCCATGGACACGTCGTCCTCGCGCACGTCGACGTAGGGGTACGTGTCGGAGCGGGAGATGGTGTCCACCAGCAGGGCGTCGCACAGCACGTTGGACTTGGAGCCCTCGGCGCCCTCGCCGATCTCGATCAGACCGCGGTAGGAGGTCCGGCCGCCGCCTCGCGCCACCGACTTGGAGACGATGTTGGAGGAGGTGTTCGGGGCCATGTGGACCATCTTGGCGCCGGCGTCCTGGTGCTGGCCCTCGCCCGCGAAGGCGATGGACAGGGTCTCGCCCTTGGCGTGCTCGCCCATCAGGTAGACGGCCGGGTACTTCATCGTCACCTTGGAGCCGAGGTTGCCGTCGACCCACTCCATGGTCGCGCCCTCGTAGGCCACCGCGCGCTTGGTGACCAGGTTGTAGACGTTGTTCGACCAGTTCTGGATCGTCGTGTAGCGGCAGCGGCCGCCCTTCTTGACGATGATCTCCACGACCGCGGAGTGCAGCGAGTCCGACTTGTAGATCGGAGCCGTGCAGCCCTCGACGTAGTGGACGTAGGCGTCCTCGTCGACGATGATCAGCGTCCGCTCGAACTGGCCCATGTTCTCGGTGTTGATCCGGAAGTAGGCCTGCAGCGGGATGTCCACGTGGACACCCTTGGGGACGTAGATGAACGAGCCGCCGGACCACACCGCGGTGTTCAGCGAGGCGAACTTGTTGTCGCCGGCCGGGATGACCGTGCCGAAGTACTCCTTGAAGAGCTCCGGGTGCTCCTTGAGCGCGGTGTCGGTGTCCAGGAAGATGACGCCCTGCTCCTCCAGGTCCTCGCGGATCTGGTGGTAGACGACCTCGGACTCGTACTGCGCGGCGACACCGGCGACCAGGCGCTGCTTCTCCGCCTCGGGGATGCCGAGCTTGTCGTAGGTGTTCTTGATGTCCTCGGGCAGGTCCTCCCAGGAGGCGGCCTGCTGCTCCGTGGAACGCACGAAGTACTTGATGTTGTCGAAGTCGATGCCCGACAGGTCCGAGCCCCAGTTGGGCATCGGCTTCTTGCCGAACAGCTTCAGGCCCTTGAGGCGGAGGTTGAGCATCCAGTCGGGCTCGTTCTTCTTGCCCGAGATGTCGCGGACAACCGCCTCGGAAAGGCCGCGCTTGGCTGCCGCACCGGCTTCGTCGGAGTCGGCCCAGCCGTATTCGTACTTGCCCAGGCCCTCAAGCTCAGGGTGAGCAGTCTCCGTGGGGAGAGTCATGCGGGGTTCCTCCCGGCCGTGCTTGCAGATGCTGTGGTGGTCTTTGGGGTGGTGCTGTGGGCTGCCTTGCCGGACGGGGCGTGGGCGGCCTTCGGGATGAAGGTCGTGCACACTCCGTCGCCGTGGGCGATGGTGGCAAGGCGCTGCACATGGGTCCCGAGCAGGCGGGAGAAGACCTCGGTCTCCGCCTCGCACAGCTGCGGGAACTGCTCGGCGACGTGGGCGACCGGGCAGTGGTGCTGGCAGAGCTGTTCACCTAGATGAGGGTTGGGCGCGCTGCGCGCCGTAGCAGCGTACCCGTCCGCGGTCAATGCCTTGGCAAGGGCCTTTGTGCGGGCCTCGGGCTGGGCGGCCTCGACGGCCCTGCGGTATCCCTCGGCCTGGGCGGCGAGCCGGGCGCGGGCGAACGCGGCGACGGCCGCCTCGCCCATCTCCCCGCCGCCCGCCGCCTGCGCGATCCAGCGCAGCGCGTCGGAGGCCAGCTGGTCGTAGGCCTGGTCGAAGGCGTCCCGGCCGCAGTCGGTGAGCGCGAAGACCTTGGCGGGACGGCCACGGCCACGCGCGCCGTAGACCCTCTTCTCACGCGGTTCGACGACGCCTTCGGCGACCAGGGCGTCCAGGTGACGGCGGACGGCGGCCTGGGTCAGCTCCAGACGGACGGCGATGTCGGCGGCGGTGGACGGGCCGTGGTCGAGGATGGAGCGGGCCACGCGGTTGCGCGTGCCCTGCTGTTCGTCGTGGACCGGCGCGGCCTGCGCCGACGCGGGGGCGGCCGGCCCGTCGGCCGGCTCGACCGCGGTACCTTCCGGACCCTCGCTCGCGTATTTCACAACGCCATTGTTGCGTAATTCCTCAGAGCGAGACAACCCTCGCCCGGATCACGGACTGGTGGTCTCGATCACTTAGGGTTACCTAATTCCCATCGCCCCGCAGGCGCTTTCCCACCGGTGTTTTTCCAGGTCCGCGGGCATTTCCCGGCCCCGGTCGATCTTGCTGTACGCGGCCCCTCCGGCGGCCCGGCGACCGGAATAAATGGAGCAGGAAGTTCCGCTCATAAATCAACTCGCAGCCCTGTACGCCGCCCCGCCCGGCGAACCCCGCGAATTCGCGCCACCCGCCCCTCCGTAGACTGCCCGGCATGCGCAGCGCCTTCTCGGGGAACGCCCCCCGGACCCCCGGCCGGGAACCCGCCGTCGAGGTCCTCGGCCTGGTCAAGCGGTACGGAGAGCGGACCGCCGTGAACGGGCTCGATCTGGCCGTCGCGCGCGGCACGGTCACCGCCGTACTCGGCCCCAACGGCGCCGGGAAGACCACCACGGTCGAGACCTGCGAGGGCTACCGCCGCCCCGACGCCGGCACCGTACGGGTGCTGGGCCTGGACCCCCTCGCCGACGCCGCGGCCCTGCGGCCCCGCATCGGCGTGATGCTCCAGTCCGGCGGCGTCTACGCGGGCGCCCGCGCCGAGGAGATGCTGCGGCACACCGCCTCCCTGCACGCCCACCCCGTCGACGTGGACCTCCTCATCGACCGCCTGGGCCTGGGCAGCTGCGGCCGCACGAACTACCGCCGGCTCTCCGGCGGACAGCAGCAGCGCCTGGCGCTGGCCATGGCCGTCGTCGGCCGCCCCGAACTGGTCTTCCTCGACGAGCCGACCGCGGGCCTGGACCCGCAGGCCCGGCACGCGACCTGGGACCTCGTACGGGAACTGCGGGCCGACGGCGTCACGGTCGTGCTGACCACCCACTTCATGGACGAGGCCGAGCAGCTGGCCGACGACGTGGCGATCATCGACGGCGGCCGGGTCATCGCCCAGGGCAGCCCCGAGGAGCTGTGCAAGGGCGGCGCGGAGAACACCCTGCGCTTCACCGGCCGCCCCGGACTCGACCTCGGCTCGCTGCTGAAGGCGCTGCCCGCCGACACCGCGGCCGTCGAGCTGACCCCCGGCACGTACCGCGTCAACGGCAAGGTCGACCCGCAGCTGCTCGCCACCGTCGCCTCCTGGTGCGCGCAGAACGGCGTCATGCCCGACGCCATAGCCGTGGAGCGGCACACCCTGGAGGACGTTTTTCTGGAGCTGACCGGCAAGGAGCTGCGTTCATGAGCGCGACCGAAGCGAGCGCGGCCACCGGCACGTTCACCCCGGCACCGGGCGCCGCCCCGCTCCCCCGGATGATCCGCGCGCAGGCCCTTCTCGAGACGAAGATGCTGCTGCGCAACGGCGAGCAGCTGCTGCTCACCGTGATCATCCCGTCCCTGCTGCTGGTGCTCTTCTCGGCCGTCGACATCATCGACACAGGGGCGGGCAAGGCCGTCGACTTCCTGGCGCCGGGCATCCTGGCCCTCGCCGTCATGTCCACCGCCTTCACCGGCCAGGCCATCGCCACCGGCTTCGAGCGCCGCTACGGCGTCCTCAAGCGGCTGGGCGCCTCCCCGCTGCCGCGCTGGGCGCTGATGGCCGCCAAGACCTGCTCGGTGCTGATCACCGAGCTGCTGCAGATCGCCCTGCTGACGGTGATCGCCTTCGCGCTGGGCTGGTCGCCGCACGGCAACCCTGCCTCCGTCGCCCTGCTGCTCGTCCTGGGCACCGCCGCCTTCTCCGGCCTCGGCCTGCTGATGGCCGGGACCCTCAAGGCCGAGGCGACGCTGGCCGCCGCCAACCTGGTCTTCCTGCTCCTGCTGGTGGGCGGCGGCGTCATCGTCCCGCTGGAGAAGTTCCCCGAGGCGGCCCAGCAGGTCCTCCAGCTGCTGCCGATCGCGGCGCTCTCCGACGGGCTGCGCGAGGTTCTCCAGCACGGCGCCGCACTGCCCTGGACCGACCTCACCGTCCTCGCCGTCTGGGCCGTGCTGGGCCTGGGCGCGGCGGCGAAGTTCTTCCGCTGGGAATAGCCGCGGGACCGGGGACAACGTCCTCGTACGACCGGGATGCCCCCCTCGTGAAACTTTGCACAAGCCTGCGCCTACGATGGCTCCCGTGCCGAACACGCTGAACCCCCTTGAGCTGATCGCCCGCCACTGGCAGCCGTCCGCCCGCTTCGTGCGGCGGGCCGCGCTCGCCACCGTCGTCATGGCCGTCGTCATCGTCGTGACCGGAGGCGCGGTCCGGCTCACCCAGTCCGGCCTGGGCTGCTCGACCTGGCCCAAGTGCACACCGGACAGCCTGACGCCGACCGCCGCGATGGGCATCAACGGCCTCATCGAGTTCGGCAACCGCCTGCTGACGTACGTGCTGTGCGCGGTCATCGGCCTGTTCATCATCGCCGCGCGCGCCCGCCACCCGAGGCGCCGCGCGCTCACCCGGCTGGGCTGGGCGCAGTTCTGGATCGTGATGGGCAACGCCGTCGTCGGCGGCATCACGGTCCTGACCGGCCTGAACCCCTACATCGTCAGCGCGCACTTCCTGCTGTCCACCGGCCTGCTCACGGTCGCGGTGATCAGCTGGCAGCGGGCCGGCGAGGGCGATCAGGAGCCGCGCGACCTGGTCGCCCGCCCGGTACGGCAGCTGTCCTGGCTGCTGGTGGCGGCGGCCGGCGCGCTGACCGTGGTCGGCACCGTGGTCACGGGCGCGGGGCCGCACGCCGGTGACGCCGAGAAGGTCCACCGCATCCCGCTGGACTGGCAGGAGATCACCCAGCTGCACGTCGACCTCGCCTATGTCGTCGTCGGCCTGACCGTCGCCCTGTGGTTCACCCTGCGCGCCGTCAAGGCACCGGCGGCCACCCGCCGCAGGGTCCTGGAGCTGTTCGGCTGCATCGCCTTCCAGGGCGTCGTCGGCTACACCCAGTACTTCCTGGGCCTGCCCGAACTGGTCGTCGGACTGCACATGCTGGGCTCGACGCTGGTGTGGATCGCGGTACTGCGGATCACCCTGGCGCTGCGCGACCGCGGCCCGCTGCTGGAGGACACCGCCACGGTGCCCGCCCCCTCGGGCGAGCACGAAGCGCTCACGGCTCAGCCCGCGGCCGGCACCTCCGCCTGAAGCCGGTAGACCCGGCGCGCGGTCCCGCAGGCCACCAGCTCCGCGATCCGCCGCCCGTCCTCGCGGGTGCACACGCCCTCTTCGGTCCACTCCCGCATCAGCCGCTCCATGGACCGTACGAAGAACCGCGCGCCGGTCACGTACAGCTCCGGCAGCG
Organism: Streptomyces sp. UF-297; assembly: GCF_058245575.1. NCBI lineage: Bacteria > Bacillati > Actinomycetota > Actinomycetes > Kitasatosporales > Streptomycetaceae > Streptomyces > Streptomyces sp. UF-297. Next base: position 13,683 of record NZ_JBSIBZ010000118.1, read on the forward strand.
CCCGCGCCCCCGTGGAGAACAGCAGCTTGCCGAACGGCGCCTGGCCCAGCGTCTCCTCGGGCCGCGGCCCGGCGTCCGCGTAGACGTGCGCGTGGACGGCCGCCAGCTGCGCCGCCCGCCGGTGGTGCGGCGCCTTCGTCAGCACCACCAGGTCCGTACCGAGCCCGGTGGTGGCCCGCATGAACTCCGCCAGCGGCTGCGGATCGGGGCAGTGCAGCTGTACGGGCAGGCCGGTGGCCACCGCACTCCACAGCAGATGCCGTACCAGGGCGGGCTCGGCCAGCGGCTCTCCCGGCCTGCGCGAGCTCAGCCAGCGGTCGGCGGCCCGGCGCACCTCGCCCGCCTCGGGCGCCTGCCCGTCGCAGAAGACGGCGCCCGAGGCGAAGGCGGTGGCGTGCTGGGCGGCGGCGTACAGCGCCTCGGCCGTGTAGCCGATGAAGGAGTCCACGCTGCCGGAGGTGTCGGCGACCTGCTCGGCCAGCGGCTCCAGGCGTACGACCTCACGGGCGTCCGCCTCGGCCGCGCAGGCCAGTTCGCGGGCCGAGGTCAGGTCGCTGGGGGTGCCCGCCTCCAGCAGGAAGGTGCCGATCCCGGCGCCGCGCAGCAGCTGGCGCCCGGCGCGGTAGGCGCCCAGCTCGCGCCGGCGGGCGAGGTAGCGGGCGGGCGTGCAGTGCGGCTCCAGGCCCAGCAGCGGGGGGCACCAGCGGCGCACCGCGATGCCGGTCCAGCTGTCGAAGAAGGTGGTGCCGGCCGGGGCGGGGCCCGCCGCCCCGGCCGCGGCGGCCAGATGCGTCTCGAAGGAGCCCAGGCCCAGTTCGCCGTGGAGCGCGCCGTGGCTGTACTGGTCGACCAGGGGCGGAAAGCTCTCCACTGCGCTCCTCCGCTCCCGCGCGCAGCCCGTACGCGACGACCCACCGGTGCGGCCGGGCGCCGCGCCTGGTGGGTTTAACGGACGAAGCGCTCGTCAGGTATTGGCCGCGGGCGGTGATTGGCCGTCACCGGCCCCGCGCCCGGCGGCCGGCCCGCGCTCAGGACTTCCCGCGTTCAGGATTCGGCGGGGCCGTTGGACGGGCCGCCGATCTGGAGACCGGCCATCCGCGACCACTCGTACGGTCCGGTGCGGACCTTGGCCGCCAGGTCGCCGTCGAAGTCGTCCCTCAGCTCGATACCGGCCTGCTCCACGGCTTGTTCGGCGGCTTCGTAGGTGTCCGCGACGAGGTTGCCCCACTCGCCGTTGGCGCCGACGAGGGCGATACGGGTCTTGCCGCGGCCGATGTGCGCGAGCTGTCCCTCGGCGCTGCCGCCGTGGGAGGCGGCGAAGGCGCGGATGCGCCCGGCGAGCCGGGCGGCCTGCCGCGCGTCCCGCTTCCCGGTGCGCTGTCCGGCCTGCTCGTCGGTGTGCTCCGCCTGCTTGGTGTCTGCCATGACCAGGATGCTACCGACGGGTAGCCCAGATGGCGACGGCGACGAAGAGCAGCGAGACGTAGGTGATGGACCAGTGGAACAGCCGCATCTCCTTGAGCTTGGCGCCGGTGATCCCGGCCTTGGCGCGGGCCTGGAGGCCGTGCGCCTCCTTCAGCCAGAAGGCGCCGCACAGGACCGCGACCGCGGTGTAGAACCAACCCGTATAGCCCAGCGGCTGCAGCAGCAGCGAGACCAGCACCATCACCCAGCTGTAGGCGACGATCTGCCGGGCCACGACCTTGTTGCCGGCGATGACCGGCAGCATCGGCACGCCGACGCGCTCGTAGTCGTCCTTGGTCTTCATCGACAGCGGCCAGTAGTGCGGCGGCGTCCAGAAGAAGATGACCAGGAAGAGGACGAGCGAGGCCCACGAGACGGTGTTGGTCACGGCCGACCAGCCGATGAAGACCGGCATGCAGCCCGCGATGCCGCCCCAGACGATGTTCTGCGCCGTACGCCGCTTGAGGATCATCGTGTAGACCACGACGTAGAAGAGCAGCGCCCCGAGCGACAGCATCGCCGACAGCGGGTTGACGAAGTACCAGAACCAGGCCGTGGAGACCACCGTGAGCGCGGTCGCGAAGACCAGACACTCCCGCGGCGAGACCATGCCCGTCACCACCGGGCGCTGGGACGTACGGTCCATCAGCGCGTCGATGTCCCGGTCGATGTACATGTTGTAGGCGGCCGCGCCGCCCGCTGACAGGTAACCGCCGATGCAGGTCGCCAGCACCAGCCACAGGTCCGGGACGCCCTCGGCGGCCAGGAACATCACCGGCACCGTTGTCATCAACAGAAGCTCGATGACACGGGGCTTGGTCAAAGCGATGAATGCCTTGACACGGGCCCCGAACGGCCGGTGACCGGGATTCGGACTCCCGGGGCTCTGAGAGAGCGCCCCCGCAGGACGGGATTCGACGGCCGTCACGCACACCCCTGAAGTAACTTCTGCGGCTTGTGCCGCGGAGATAAGGCCAGCAAGCTGCTCCGGCCGTGAGGGCGCGGTTAAGGCTTGCGCGTACCACGCCACTTTAGACGTTGGGCATACAGCGATCTTCGCGGGGGTGGGGTCGTGTTGGGCGGGCTCCGCTGCGGAGGCGAGTGCGGAGGTGGCGCGCGCCCCGCAACTTTCCGCCGCCGTTCTTCATCCGTTCAGGAGGCGAAGGCGGGCCTGGCCGGGCAGTCTGGTGCCATGGCCGACATGTCCAGACCGGGAATGCGCCAATTCCGGATTTGGTTGCCCAAAGCGTCGGGTTCCCCGAGGTGACATCGTCGACGCACAGTCGAAAAGGTGCGCGTACCAGCAGGGGTAGGCTCGACAACGCCCGGTGACAGTCAGTCCCGGCTTTCGACATGTGGAGAGGAGCCCTGACTCAGGGTGAGCACCAAGCCGACCACCACAGATCTCGAGTGGACCGAACTGGACCAGCGAGCCGTTGACACCGCCCGCGTCCTGGCCATGGATTCCGTGCAGAAGGTCGGTAACGGCCATCCGGGTACGGCCATGAGCCTCGCTCCCGCCGCGTACACCCTCTTCCAGAAGGTGATGCGGCACGATCCGGCGGACACCGAGTGGACCGGGCGCGACCGGTTCGTCCTCTCCGCGGGCCACTCCTCCCTGACCCTGTACGTACAGCTCTACCTCGGCGGCTTCGGCCTGGAGCTGGACGACCTCAAGGCCTTCCGCACCTGGGGCTCCAAGACCCCGGGCCACCCGGAGTACGGCCACACCAAGGGCGTGGAGACCACCACCGGGCCGCTGGGCCAGGGTGTGGCCAACGCCGTGGGCATGGCGATGGCCGCCCGCTACGAGCGCGGCCTGTTCGACCCCGAGGCCGCCACCGGCACCTCGCCGTTCGACCACTACGTCTACGCCATCGCCGGCGACGGCTGCCTCCAGGAGGGCATCTCCGGTGAGGCGTCCTCCCTGGCCGGGCACCAGAAGCTCGGCAACCTGATCCTGCTGTGGGACGACAACCACATCTCGATCGAGGGCGACACGGAGACCGCGGTCTCCGAGGACACCATGAAGCGGTACGAGGCCTACGGCTGGCACGTCCAGCGCGTGGAGCCCAAGGAGAACGGCGACCTGGACCCGGCCGCCCTGTACGCCGCGATCCAGGCCGCCAAGGCCGAGACCGAGCGCCCCTCCTTCATCGCGATGCGCTCGATCATCGCCTGGCCGGCCCCCAACGCCCAGAACACCGAGGCCGCGCACGGCTCGGCGCTGGGCGACGAGGAGGTCGCGGCCACCAAGCGCGTCCTCGGCTTCGACCCGGAGCAGGACTTCGAGGTCGCCGACGAGGTCATCGCGCACACCCGCAAGGCGCTGGACCGCGGGCGCGAGGCCAAGGCCGAGTGGGAGAAGTCCCTGGCCTCCTGGCGTACCGCCAACCCGGAGCGCGCCGCCGAGTTCGACCGCATCGCCGCCGGCGAGCTGCCGACCGGCTGGGAGGAGAAGCTCCCCGCCTTCGAGACCGGCAAGGCCGTCGCCACCCGCGCGGCCTCCGGCAAGGTGCTGCAGGCGCTCGGCGCGGTCATCCCCGAGCTGTGGGGCGGCTCCGCCGACCTCGCGGGCTCCAACAACACCACCATCGACAAGAACTCCTCGTTCCTGCCGAAGGGCAACCCGCTGCCGGAGGCCGACCCGTACGGCCGCACGATCCACTACGGCATCCGCGAGCACTCCATGGCCGCGGAGATGAACGGCATCGCGCTGCACGGCAACACCCGTATCTACGGCGGCACCTTCCTGGTGTTCTCCGACTACATGCGCAACGCGGTGCGCCTGTCGGCCCTGATGCACCTGCCGGTGACGTACGTGTGGACGCACGACTCCATCGGTCTGGGCGAGGACGGCCCGACCCACCAGCCGGTCGAGCACCTGGCCTCGCTGCGCGCCATCCCGGGCCTGAACGTGGTCCGCCCGGCCGACGCGAACGAGACCGCCATCGCCTGGCGCGAGATCCTCAAGCGCTACACCAAGGAGTTCGGCAAGGGCGCCCCGCACGGCCTGGCGCTGACCCGCCAGGGTGTGCCGACCTACGAGGCCAACGAGGACGCCGCCAAGGGCGGTTACGTCCTGTTCGAGGCGCAGTCCCCGGAGGGAACGGCCGCCCAGCCGCAGGTGATCCTGATCGGCACCGGCTCCGAGGTGCAGCTCGCCGTCGAGGCGCGCGAGCAGCTGCAGGCCGCGGGCGTCGCGACCCGGGTCGTCTCGATGCCGTCGGTGGAGTGGTTCGAAGAGCAGGAGCAGGGGTACCGCGACAGCGTGCTGCCGCCCGCCGTCAAGGCCCGGGTGGCCGTCGAGGCCGGTATCGGCCTGACCTGGCACCGCTTCGTGGGCGACGCGGGCCGGATCGTCTCGCTGGAGCACTTCGGTGCCTCGGCGGACGGCAAGGTCCTCTTCCGCGAGTTCGGCTTCACCGCGGACGCGGTCGCCGCCGCCGCTCGGGAATCGCTCGAAGCCGCCGCGCGCTGACGCCCGTACACGACAAAGTAGGAGATGCAATACCCATGACAGACGCACTCAAGCGCCTCTCCGACGAAGGCGTCGCGATCTGGCTGGACGACCTGTCGCGCAAGCGCATCACGTCCGGCAACCTCGCCGAGCTGATCGACCAGAGCCACGTGGTCGGTGTCACCACCAACCCGTCGATCTTCCAGAAGGCGATCTCCTCCGGCGACGGTTACGAGCAGCAGCTCGAGGACCTCGCGGCGCGCAAGGTGACCGTCGAGGAAGCCATCCGCATGATCACCACCGCCGATGTGCGGGACGCGGCCGACATCCTGCGCCCCGTCTTCGACGCCACCGGTGGCCAGGACGGCCGGGTCTCCATCGAGGTCGACCCGCGCCTGGCGCACCACACCAAGGCGACGGTGGCCGAGGCCAAGCAGCTGGCCTGGCTGGTGGACCGCCCCAACACCCTCATCAAGATCCCGGCGACCAAGGCCGGCCTGCCGGCGATCACCGAGGTCATCGGCAAGGGCATCAGCGTCAATGTCACGCTGATCTTCTCGCTGGAGCGCTACCGCGAGGTCATGGACGCCTACCTGGCGGGCCTGGAGAAGGCCAAGGCCGCGGGCCTGGACCTCTCCAAGATCCACTCGGTCGCGTCCTTCTTCGTGTCCCGCGTGGACACCGAGATCGACCAGCGCCTGGAGAAGCTGGGCTCCGACGAGGCCAAGGGCCTCAAGGGCAAGGCCGCGCTGGCCAACGCCCGCCTGGCCTACGAGGCCTACGAGAAGGTCTTCTCCTCGGACCGCTGGGCCGCCCTGGAGAAGGCGGGCGCCAACAAGCAGCGTCCGCTGTGGGCCTCCACCGGCGTGAAGGACCCCGCGTACAAGGACACCCTGTACGTCGACGACCTGGTCGCCCCGGGCACGGTCAACACCATGCCGGAGGCCACGCTCCAGGCCACCGCCGACCACGGGCAGATCACCGGCGACACCGTCACCGGCGGCTACGAGCAGGCGCGAGCGGACCTGGCCGCCATCGCCCAGCTGGGCATCTCCTACGACGACGTCGTCCAGCTCCTGGAGGACGAGGGCGTTCAGAAGTTCGAGGCCGCCTGGAACGACCTGCTCAAGTCGACCGAGGTGGAGCTCAAGCGCCTCACCCCCTCGGAGGGCTGAAACCTTGTCAAGCAGCAACCCGCTGCGTGACGCCCAGGACCGGCGGCTCCCGCGTATCGCGGGGCCGTCCGGCCTGGTCATCTTCGGCGTCACGGGCGATTTGTCACGCAAAAAGCTGATGCCCGCGGTCTATGACCTCGCCAACCGCGGCCTGCTGCCGCCGGGCTTCTCCCTCATCGGCTTCGCCCGCCGCGAGTGGCAGGACGAGGACTTCGCGCAGGAGGTGCACGACGCGGTCAAGCAGCACGCGCGTACGCCCTTCCGCGAGGAGGTCTGGCAGCAGCTGGTCCAGGGCTGCCGGTTCGTCCAGGGCAACTTCGACGACGACGCGGCCTTCGAGACGCTGAAGTCGACGATCCAGGAGCTGGACAAGGCGCAGGGCACCGGCGGCAACTTCGCCTTCTACCTGTCGGTTCCGCCCAAGTTCTTCCCCAAGGTCGTCCAGCAGCTCAAGAAGCACGGGCTGGCCGACCAGAAGGAGGGCTCCTGGCGCCGCGCGGTCATCGAGAAGCCCTTCGGACACGACCTTCAGAGCGCTCAGGAGCTCAACCGGATCGTGCACGAGGTCTTCCCGCCGGAAGAGGTCTTCCGGATCGACCACTACCTGGGCAAGGAGACGGTCCAGAACATCCTGGCGCTGCGCTTCGCCAACACGATGTTCGAGCCGCTGTGGAACCGCTCCTACGTGGACCACGTCCAGATCACGATGGCCGAGGACATCGGCATCGGCGGCCGGGCCGGCTACTACGACGGCATCGGCGCCGCCCGTGACGTCATCCAGAACCACCTGCTCCAGCTGCTCGCGCTGACCGCCATGGAGGAGCCCGCCTCCTTCGACGCGGACGCGCTGGTCGCGGAGAAGGCCAAGGTGCTGGGCGCCGTACGCCTCCCCAAGGACCTGGGCAAGGAGACGGTGCGCGCCCAGTACGCCGAGGGCTGGCAGGGCGGCGAGAAGGCCGTCGGCTACCTCCAGGAAGACGGCATCGACCCCAAGTCGAAGACCGACACCTACGCGGCCATCAAGCTGGAGGTGGACAACCGCCGCTGGGCGGGCGTCCCCTTCTACCTGCGCACCGGCAAGCGCCTGGGCCGCAGGGTCACCGAGATCGCGGTGGTCTTCCAGCGCGCTCCGCACTCCCCCTTCGACCACACCGCCACCGAGGAGCTGGGGCAGAACGCCCTGGTCATCCGCGTCCAGCCGGACGAGGGCGTGACCGTGCGCTTCGGTTCGAAGGTGCCGGGCACCTCCATGGAGGTGCGGGACGTGTCGATGGACTTCGCGTACGGCGAGTCCTTCACCGAGTCCAGCCCGGAGGCCTACGAGCGCCTGATCCTGGACGTCCTGCTGGGTGACGCCAACCTCTTCCCCCGCCTTGAGGAGGTCGAGCTGTCCTGGAAGATCCTCGACCCGATCGAGGAGTACTGGGACAAGCACGGCAAGCCCGCGCAGTACCCGGCCGGTACGTGGGGGCCCATCGAGGCGGACGAAATGCTCGCACGAGACGGACGGAGCTGGCGTCGGCCATGAAGATCGATCTGACGGAGACCACGGCCAGCAAGATCAACAAGGCGTTGGTCCAGGGGCGCCGTGCCATCGGCACCCCCGCCGTCGGCATGGTGCTCACCCTCGTCATCGTCACCGACGAGGAGAACGCCTACGACGCTCTCAAGGCCGCCAACGACGCCTCGCGCGAGCACCCCTCGCGCACCCTGGTCGTCATCAAGCGCGTCAGCCGGTCGCCCCGCGACCGCGCCAAGGCGCGCCTGGACGCCGAGGTGCGGGTGGGCGCGGACGCGGGCACCGGCGAGACGGTCGTGCTGCGGCTGTACGGCGAGGCCATCAACCACGCCCAGTCCGTGGTGCTGCCGCTGCTGCTGCCGGACGCCCCGGTGGTGGTGTGGTGGCCGGTCAACGGCCCGCTGGACCCGGCCAAGGACCCGCTGGGCTCGCTGGCCCAGCGCCGTATCACCGACACCTACTCCGCCGAGGAGCCCATCCAGGAGCTGGCCGAGCGCGCCGAGGTCTACACCCCCGGCGACACCGACCTGTCCTGGACCCGCATCACGCCCTGGCGCTCGATGCTGGCCGCGGCGCTCGACCAGATGCCCTGCAAGGTCACCGCGGTCGAGGTCGAGGGCGAGGAGTTCAACCCGAGCTGCGAGCTGCTGGGCATGTGGCTGGCGGACCGCCTCGGCGTCCCGGTCAAGCGCACGCTGTCCTCCGGGCCCGGCCTGACCGCCGTACGCCTGGAGACCGACGGCGGCCAGATCGTGCTGGACCGCGCGGACGGCTCGCTGGCGACGCTGTCCATGGCGGGGCAGCCGGACCGCGCGGTGGCGCTCAAGCGGCGGGACACCGCCGAGCTGCTCGCCGAGGAGCTGCGCCGGCTCGACCCGGACGACACCTACGCCTCCGCGCTGAAGTTCGGTGTGGAGCGCCTCAACGAGGCGGCGCAGCAGGAGAAGGCTCCCGCCGCACAGTCCTCCCAGGGCGACGACAAGGCCGACAAGGACGCCTCGGCGGCTCCCGCGGCGGCGAAGAAGGCCGCCAAGGCTCCGGCCAAGAAGGCGGCGTCGAAGTGAGCACGCCACAGGTCGTGGTCCACCGCGACAAGGAGCTGATGGCGAAGGCCGCGGCGGCCCGGCTGATCACGAAGATCGTGGACGCCCAGGCCGCCCGCGGCTCCGCCTCGGTGGTCCTGACCGGCGGGCGCAACGGCAACGGGCTGCTCGCGGCCCTCGCCGAGGCGCCCGCGCGGGACGCGGTGGACTGGGCCCGGCTGGACCTGTGGTGGGGCGACGAGCGCTTCCTGCCCGAGGGCCACCCGGACCGCAACCACACCCAGGCGCGGGACGCACTGCTGGACAGCGTCCCGCTGGACCCGGCCCGGGTGCATGTGATGCCTCCCTGCGACGGTCCGCTCGGCAACGACGCGGACGCGGCGGCGGAGGAGTACGCGGCCGAGCTCGCCAAGGCGGCGGGGCCCGAGGACCACGGTCCGGTGCCCTCCTTCGACGTCCTGCTGCTGGGCGTCGGCCCGGACACCCATGTCGCCTCGCTCTTCCCCGAGCTGCCGGCGGTACGGGAGACCGAGCGCACGGTCGTCGGCGTGCACGGCGCGCCCAAGCCGCCGCCCACCCGGATCTCGCTCACGCTGCCCGCGATCCGCGCGGCGCGGGAGGTCTGGCTGCTGGCGGCGGGCGAGGACAAGGCGCAGGCCGCGGCGATCGCGCTGTCGGGGGCCGGGGAGATCCAGGCTCCGGCGGCGGGGGCGTACGGGCGCAGCCGGACGCTGTGGCTGCTGGACGAGGCGGCGGCGTCGGCGCTTCCGCGTGGGCTGTATCCGCCCGCCTCGCCCTAGCTCGCTTGTGGCTGCGGCCCCGTTCCCTTGTGGGAGCGGGGCCGCTCGCGTTGTGGTGCGGGGCCGCTCGCGTTGTGGCGCGGGGCCGCTTGCGTTGTGGCGCGGGGCCGCTTGCGTTGTGGTGCGGGGCCGCTTGCGTTGTGGCGCGGGGCCGCTTGCGTTGTGGCGCGGGACCGCTCGCGTTGTGGCGCGGGACCGCTCGCGTTGTGGCGCGGGACCGCTCGCGTTGTGGCGCGGGACCGCTCGCGTTGTGGCG
>NZ_JBSIBZ010000119.1:0-23015 GCF_058245575.1 Streptomyces sp. UF-297
GAGTACGAAACCGTCATGACTACACCGGCCGCCCAGGCCGCGTGACCACACTTGTCACCCAAATCTGCAGCAGACCCCGGAGTTTGTCCGGGGAGCCTCGGAAGCGCTCTCCACCGCCGGGGCGGTACTGGTGGTACCAGGCGGTGTCGCCGATCACTTCGGGGAGTTCTTGGCCTAAGGAAAGGAAAGACTCCTGGCAGTCGTCGTTGGGGTTGGCCAGTCCTTGGGAGAGATCCTCCTGCTTGTTCAGGATTTTGGCGATCTGGCTGTCCGTGGCCATGTATTCGCGGGCGGTCTGCATCAGCCCGGCACTGGTCTGCCCCAGCACGTAGGCGCTGAACCCCATCTGGTCGACAGTGATCTTGGCTGCCGGCTCGTACATCTTCGCGAAGGCTTGCCCGGCATCGTCGTCCCCGGCCATCCCCTCCTGCTGGGATAACTCGTGGGACAGAGCGATCGTGGTGTCGCGCGTGCCACGCATCACCTCGACCATGCCCCTCGATGCCTTAATCATCTCCGAAGCGTTCAGCTGGAATCCCGCGGAGCCGTACCCCATAACTTCCCCTCCCGTCACAGGACGAGCCCAGTCCCGCCCGCTGCTTGAGTCGAACAGAACTGCTTCGTTCTACCCCATGGCGATTGCCTCTTCGCAAGTCAGTTGCTCAAGCGGACGGGGCGGGTGCGCCAGACCGCCGTCGGGGTGGTGGGCTTCCAGCCAAGTTGCAAGGTCGTGTGTGCCGGGTTGCCGCAGCGCCTTTCTTGTACTTGGGGCCGCACCAACAAGAGACTCTGCAGGGGTGGGGGCCCGGGCGTCAGCGGTGGCGGCCCGGGGGGTGGGTGTACGGGGTGCCCGGCGGTGGGCCGTAGGGCGGAGGGGGCAGGTGAGGGGGGTATGGGCGGTGGGTGTGGTGGAGGGCTTGGGTGTAGGTGGGGTGGGAGGTGGGGGTTAGGGGCCAGAGGCGGGTGAGGAGGGAGTGTTCGAGGGTGGTGAAGGTGGGGGTGGGGCCGGAGCGGTGGGCTCGGCGGCGGAGGAGGGCCAGGGAGGTGGCCAGGGCGGTGTAGTCGGAGATGGTGCGGGCGGCGGTGGGGCCCTGGGTGCGGCGGGCTATTTCGCGGGCTATGGAGCGGGTCTTGAGGTTGGAGAGGGCCACGGGGTCGGTGGGGGCGAGCCAGCCGGCTGTGGCGTACGGGCGCAGGTAGGAGGGCAGGGAGCGCAGGTCCTGCTGGCGGGCCCAGACGGCGAGCCAGGTCAGGGCGGCGAAGACCGGGACCATGAACAGGCCGTAGACGGTCAGGAAGCCGAAGCCGCCGAGGGTGGAGGCGCCGTTCCAGGCGGAGTGGAGGAGGACCGCGGTCAGCCAGCCGAGGAGGGGGAGGGCGATGCGCAGGGGGCGGCGGCGGGGGTAGCGGGTGGCCGCGATACCGAAGGCCAGGCCGGTCAGGACGGTGAAGAGAGGGTGGGCGAACGGGGACATGATGACGCGGACGAAGAAGGTGCCCGCGGTGATGGAGTTCAGGCCCGTGTAGCCCAGGTCCTGGTCCTGCCCGAACGCGCTGCCGAGATAGAGGATGTTCTCGGTGAAGGCGAAGCCGGTGGCGGTGATGCCCGCTATGACGATGCCGTCGGTGATCCCGTCGAAGTCCCTGCGGCGGAAGAGGTACAGCAGGAGGATGGAGATGGCCTTGACCGACTCCTCCACCACCGGCGCTATGGCCGTGGCGCCCCAGGTCTCGGCGTCGGAGGGCGAGGCGGCGCTCAGGTTCGTCGCCAGCCAGTCGGTCGCGAAGCTGTTGGCCAGGATCGCGACGAGCGTGGCGGCGCAGGCGCCCCAGGCGAAGGCGAAGGCAAGGCTGCGCCATGGGGCCGGGTCTATTCGGTCCAGCCAGCGGAAGGCCGCTATCAGCAGCGGTACGGGGAAGACCGCCAGCCCCAGGCCGACGAGAAAGCCCTGCGTACCCGTCTGCTGGCGCACCATCGCGAGGATCACCACGCCGCACAGGGCGAGCAGGGTGAAGATCGCTATGGCGCGGGTCGTCTTGTTGTGCCAGAGCGTGCGCTTGAGGCCTTGCCACAGGGCCGTCCAGCGCGAGGGGGGTGTGTACGGGGCCGGGTACGGCGCTGCGTACGCGGGCCCGTACGGAGCCTGGCCCGGTGCCTGGTGCGGCGGGTGGGGCCAGTGCTGCGCCAGGGCTTGAGCCTGCGCCTGAGCCTGCGCCTCGTCCGATGGTGTGGCGGCGTGGTCAGGGGCGGGCGGGCAGGCCGGCAGGGGTGGCCGGCCGGGCGGCCGGGCCGGCATCGGCGGTTGCGAGGGCGGCTGGGACGGGTGCACCTATCGACCCTAACCATGCGCGGCGCTGCTGTGCGGTGGCCGGGGGAAGGAGAGCCGGGGATGGCTTGGTCACGGCCAGGGATGGCTTGGGGATGACTTACGGATGGTTGCGGGATGACTTGTTGTGGTTGGGGGTGGTCGGAGGCGGTCGGTGGTGGGGCGTACGGGTACGTCCCACGGCCTCCGTACTGCTGGAGCTGCCCGAAGTCGCAGCGGTCGCAGCAGCCGCAGACTCCTATGAGCCCTCCGTGCCGTCCGGGCGGCGGCGGAAGAGGAGGTCGTGGACGACGTGTCCCTTGTCCAGGCCCTGGCCCTCGAACTTGGTCAGGGGGCGGAAGTCCGGGCGCGGGGCGTAGCCGGGGTGGAGGTTCTCCAGGGTGGGCTCGGCGGAGAGGACCTCGAGCATCTGCTCGGCGTACGGCTCCCAGTCCGTGGCGCAGTGCACGATGGCGCCGGGGGCCAGGCGGGTGGTGACCAGGGAGATGAACTCGGGCTGGATCAGCCGCCGCTTGTGGTGGCGCTTCTTGTGCCAGGGGTCGGGGAAGTAGACGCGCAGGCCGGCGAGTGAGCCGGGGGCGATCATCTCGCGGAGCAGGATGATCGCGTCGCCGTTGGCGACCCGGATGTTGGACAGGCTGTTCCGCTCCGCGAGATTGAGCAGGTTGCCCTGACCTGGCGTGTGCACGTCGCAGGCGAGGATGCCGGTGTCCGGGTCGTCGGCGGCCATCTGGGCGGTGGCCTCGCCCATGCCGAAGCCGATCTCCAGGACGACCGGGCGGCCGTCGAAGAGGGCGTCCAGGTCGATACGGGAGAGGCCGTCGATGTCCAGGCCCCACTTGGGCCACAGGCGGCGCAGCGCGTCGGCCTGGCCGGGGGTGACCCGGCTGCGGCGGGGCTGGAAGGAACGGATCCGGCGCTCGTGGTGCGAGCCCGCCGGGTCGGCCGCGGGGCCCGTGCCGTCGGGGAACATCGGCTCACCGCGGGAGCCGCGCGCGGTACGCGGGGCGGGTGAGCCGGGGGCGTCGGCTGCGCCGTGCGAGGGCTGCGGGCCCTGCTGCGACGCGGGCCGGGCGTCGGCCTGCGCGGGCCGCTCGGCCTGCCCGTCCAGCTCGGACGTCACGGATTCGGCGGGGAGCGCGGGGTGCGCGGAGTTCTCGGACACAGTGCGTCGATTCTACGGGCGGTGCGCCAGGGGCCCGGGCAGCCGGGCGCCTGGAGGCGAGGAGTCTGGGGGCGAGGCGCCTGGAGGCGAGGAGTCTGGGGGCGAGGAGTCTGGGGGCGAGGAGCCTGGAGGTGGGGCGCGTCTCCTCACTCGAAACCCCTCAACCTCTCACCCCCTCAACTACCCCCACCCCTCCCCAGCACCCCCAGCGCCCGCCGCGCGATTTCCCGGCCGATCGGGAGGGAGGCCGTGGCCGCCGGGGAGGGGGCGTTGAGGACGTGGATGGTCTGCGGGGTCTGGGTGATGAGGAAGTCGTCGGCGAGGGTGCCGTCGGGGAGGACGGCCTGGGCGCGGACGCCGGCGGGGGAGGGGAGCAGGTCCGCTTCCTCCACGGCGGGCAGGAGGCGGCGGACGGTGTCGGTGAAGGCGCGCTTGGACAGGGAGCGGTGGATCTCGGTGGTGCCGTAGCGCCAGTGGCGGCGGGCTATGTGCCAGGTGCCGGGGTAGGCGAGGGTGCCGGTCAGCTCGGCGGGGCGCACGGTCCGCCAGCGGTAGCCCTCGCGGGCCAGGGCGGGCACGGCATTGGGGCCGAGGTGGACCGAGCCGTCGACGCCGCGGGTGAGGTGGACGCCCAGGAAGGGGAAGGCGGGGTCGGGGACGGGGTAGACCAGGCCGCGCACCAGGGAGCTGCGGGCGGGGTCCAGGGAGTAGTACTCGCCACGGAAGGGGACGATCCGCATGCCCGGGGCGTCGCCCGCCAGCCGCGCGATGCGGTCGCAGTGCAGGCCCGCGCAGTTGATCAGGACGCGGGCGCGGTGCACCGCACCCGAGGCCGTACGCACCGCGACGCGGCCGGGGCGGCGGCTGATGGCGCGCACCTCGGAGCCGTACGCGAGGTGGGTGCCGGCGTCGGCCGACAGGCGGGCCAGCTGGCGCGCCACCGCGCCGAAATCGCACACGCCGGTCGTGCCGACATGGATGGCGGCGAGGCCGCGCACCTCCGGCTCGTACTCCGCGATCTGGGCCGGGCCCAGCTCACGCACCGGCAGGCCGTGCTCCCGCCCGCGCTGGATGAGCGCGTGCAGCCGGGGCAGTTCGGCGCGCTCGGTGGCGACGATCAGCTTGCCCGTGACCTCGTGTGCGATGCCGTGCTCCGCGCAGAACTTGACCATCTCGGCCGAGCCCGTGAGGGCGTAGCGGGCCTTGAGGGAGCCGGGCGCGTAGTAGATCCCGCTGTGGATCACGCCGCTGTTGCGCCCCGTCTGGTGGCGGGCCGGTCCCGGCTCCTTCTCCAGCACCGTCACGCGCGTACCGGGCGCGGCGCGCGTGAGGGCATACGCCGTCGAGAGCCCCACGATGCCGGCACCGATCACCAGCACGTCGCTTTCGTACGCCGCCACAGCCCCTCCCCATCCCCATCGCGCGATCCCCATCGCGAACAGCCTTGCGCACTACGTCACGTCCGCACCCGGCACCGTGCCGGCCCGCGACATCACCACCGATGTACCCCATGATGACGTGGGGCACTGACAATTCCGTGTGCACCTCTGTTGAACAGGGGTTATACCGCTGTGGAGGGGGTGCGTGCGAGAGGGCCGTACCCAGCGGGCGCCCGGCGGCTGCCCGGCCGCCCGCCCAGCAGCTGTCCGGCCACCCGCCCACCCCGCCCCGCGCCCCGCCTCACACCGGCGCGACCAGCAGCGGCCGCGCGCGCTCCCGCAGCTCCATGACCCGCGGTTCGTCGCCGTACGGCTCCAGGCGGTGCAGCAGGTCGCGTACGTACTCCGTCGTACGCGCCGACGAGATCCGGCCCGCCACTTCCACCGCCCGGGTGCCCTGCGCGCACGCCGCGTCCAGGTTGCCCGACTCCAGCTCCGCGACGGCCGACACCACCAGCCGCAGCCCGTGGGAGCGCACGAACTCCTCGGTCGGGCGGCACAGCGCCTGTTCGGTGAAGCGCCGCACCTGGCGCGGCATCCTGAGGTCGCGGTAGCACTCGGCGGCGTCGGCGGCGAAGCGCTCGTAGGAGTAGAAGTCCAGCCAGGACGGGTCGGAGTCGCCCTCGCGCGAGCGCTCCAGCCAGCCCTCGGCGGCCTTCAGCGCCACCTCGCAGGCGCGCGCGTCACCGGCCTTGGCCTGGGCGCGGGCCTCCACCAGGCGGAAGAAGCTCATCGTGCGGGCCGTGGCCAGCCCGCGGTTGCGCTCCAGAGCGGCCTGCGCCAGGTCCACGCCCTCGTCGGCGAAGCCCCGGTACGTCGCCTGGAGCGACATCGAGGCCAGGACATATCCCCCCAAGGGGACATCGGCGGCGGCGCGCGCCAGCCGCAGCGCCTGGATGTAGTACCGCTGAGCGGCCTCCTGCTGGCCCGTGTCGAAGGCCATCCACCCCGCGAGCCGGGTCAGCTCGGCGGTCGCCCCGAACAGCGCGCGTCCCACGTCATCGCTGTACGAGGCGAGGAGTAACGGTGCCGCGTCCACCCGCAGGCACTCCGGCACCATCGACGAACGCCAGTCGCCGCCGCCGTACTTGGAGTCCCAGCGGCGCGCGTCCTCGGCCGCCTCCCGCAGCTTGGTGACATCGCTGTGGCCCACGTGCAGCGAGGCCGGGGCCTCCATGCCCGTAGTGGCGCCGCCGTCCCGCTCGCGGATCTCGGCCGCGTCCCGCGCCACCGAGCTGTCGGCGGGCGAGATCAGCCACCGCGAGGTGGGGGTCGCGTACGCGCTCACGGCGAAGGATCCGGCCAGGCTCTGCCAGATGCCGCCGCCGCCCGCCCGCCGTCCGGCCAGATCCAGTCGGTACAGCTCCGTGGCGGACCGCACCGCGGCCCCCACATCGCGCGGGAAGGCCAGCCCCACTTCAGGGGCGGGGTCGGCGTCCGCCAGCCCGATCTCGTGCAGCGGCACGGGCCGCCCGAGCTTGCTGCCGATGGCAGCCGCGATCAAGTGGGGCGCGGCGCCCTGGGGAACCATTCCCTTGGACACCCACCGGGCGACCGAGGTCTTGTCGTAGCGAAGCGTCAAACCGCGTTGCGCACCGAGGTCGTTGACCCTGCGGGCGAGACCGGCATTGCTGATCCCCGCGAGGGCGAGAACGGTGCCGAGCTTTTCGTTCGGCCCACGTATATCCCTGGACATGCGCACCCCTCGACCAAGCGACGGCCGCCCCGGTCTCCCCCCGGGACATGCGTCCACCCAGAGTAGTTCGCCGAATCCCGACCGTTAAGGGCTGATGTCTCGGATGGCGGGATTCAAGTCCAAACGGGGGTGCGGGCCGTGGCATGTGCTCCGGGTACGTGTTGCCGTGCGCCCGTGTGTGCGCGCTGGCAGCCCAGGGGCGGGAGCGCTTCCATGGTTCGTGCGTGGGTCGGCCCGCTGCACTGGATCCAGTGGGCTGGGGGACACCGCCACCTCATTCCCCGCGGGTGGCGGTCCGGTCCGGGGGGCGAGTCCCGCCTCCCGGACTGTCGCACCGGCCGGCGCCCGCGGATGCGTGCGGCTTCAACTAGGTAGTACGGAACGGACTTTGGCCGAAACGCACCGCCCGACGCATTCGCGCCGTGAGCGTTTTCCCGCGCCCCGTACCGCACCCGCTGCGCCCCGTACCGCACCCGCGCCACCGCCCTCCCGCGCGAGCGCGGGCTCCGCCGGCCGCTGACACGAGCGCGGTATCCGCCGGGCCCCTCGATGAGCGCGGGCCCCGCCGGATGCCGGTGCCCCGCACGCCACGCGCTCCCCGCGCCCCGCGCACGGCCCCCAACGGTCCGTATACGGACCCCCTTTGGCGCCTCCCGTACGCCCGTGCCGTGGCAGCATGGTCGGCACAACGACTGTGCGATCCGCTGTACGGGGTGGCAGTCCGTCCGCATGGACGGCGAATGGGGTGGAGGCGGCAATGCGGTGGTTGGTGGGGTGGAGCAGTACCGCCACGGGCCGGGCCCCCGCCGAAGAGGGCCGCACGGTCCTGCCCGTAGGGGCCCAGCTCCTGTGGGGCGACCCGGACCCCCTGTGGGCCGTCGGCGACTGGCGGCCGGACGAAGTGCGCGTGGTCCAGGCCGATGCTCAGACCCGGCTCGCCGTCTTCGGCGTCTGCGGCGCCACCGACGACCAGTTGCGCGTGGGCCTGTTCGCGGCCCGCGGCGGCGCGCTGCGCCACCTCACCGCCTGGCCCGGCAGCTATACGGCCGTCGTCCAGATCGGGCGCCGCATCACCGTCACCGGAGACCTCGCCGGCGCCCGGCCCGTCTTCCACACCCCGTGGGCGGGCGGCACCGCGTACGCCACCGCCGCCCTGCCGCTGGCCGACCTCATCGAGGCCAGCCTGGACGTGGGCCATCTGGCCGCGCTGCTGGCCTGCCCCGACGCCCCGGAGGCGATGGGCAGCGGCACCCCGTACGCGGGCGTGCGGCGCGTCGCCCCCGGCCACGCCCTGGTGCTGCGCGGCGGCAGCACCGAGATCACCTCCTACGAGCCCACCGCCTCGCTGGCCGTCTCCGCGCCCCAACTCGCCCCCGACCAGGCCGTGGACGGCGTACGGGAAGCGCTCGTGGAGGCCGTACGCGTCCGGCTCGCCGCGCCGCGGCACGTGCCCGACCCCGACGGCCTGGAGGGCCTGGACCCCGGCCCCGTGCCCGGCATGGGGCCCGCGGAGCGACGCGCGGCCCGCGGCGGACCGGCCCCCGGCATAGGAGCCGACCTCTCCGGGGGCAGCGCCTCGGGAACCCTCGCCCTTCTGGCCGCGGGCCTGCCCGGACAGCCGGGACGGATGAACGGCCAGGGCGAGCGGCTGCTGGCCGTCACCTTCAACGACCGCGCCACCAACGGCGTCCAGGCCTACCGCGAGGCCGAACTGGAGCGCGCCCGCAGCATCGCGGACAACCCCCGCCTGCACCACGTCGTGGTCGCCGCGGGCGCCGAGGCCCTCCCGTACGCCGACCTGGACAGCGGCCCGCTCACCGACGAGCCGGGCCCCGCCCTGATCACCGCCGGGCGGCACCGCAGGCGGCTGCTGTCCGGCGGCGCCGACCACTTCGTCGGCCACGGCGCCCGGCAGGTGCTGGACGCGCACCCGGCGCGCCTGGCCGACCTGCTCATGGAGCGGCGCAGGCGCCATCTGCTGCGCCCGGTCACGGCGTTGGCCAAGGCGGACGGGGCGTCCGCGCAGTCCGTGATGGTCCCCTTCACCGTCTACCGGGCCGCCCGCCGGCTGGCCCGTACCCCCTACAGCACCGGCATCTCCGAGACCGCCGACCTCCTGCTGCACGGAGCCCTCGCCGAGGAGGCTCCGGCCGCCGGAGCGGTGGACGCCTCGCTGGCCGCCCTGTCCTGGTGCCGTCCGGGGCCCGCGGCCCGCTGGCTTACGGGCGAGGCGCTGGCCGAAGTATCGGTTCGTCTGACCGACGCGGCGCTGCGCACCCCCGCGGTGGGCCGTCCCGGCGAGCGGCGGGCCCGCGCCGCGCTGGCCCGGCACGCCGCCGACCACCGCGTCTTCGAACAGGCCGCGGAGATCCGCAACCAGCGGCTGCACGCGCCCTTCCTGGACAACCAGGTCGTGCTCGCCTGCCGCGCGCTGCCCGACACCCTCCGCGTCCAGCCGGGCGCGCGCGCCGCGGTGCTGCGCGCCGTCCTGTCCGGCGCCGGCATAAGGGACCTGCCCCCCGGCTGGGGCGCCACCTCGCACATCACCCACGCCGCGGCCGTACGGGCCGGACTGCGCGGCTCGGTGGGCGACCTCGTCCGCCTCTTCGACGCCCCGCTGCTGGCCGACGCGGGGCTGGTGGAGGCCCGCGTCGTCCGCAAGGCCCTGCGCGCGGCGGCGGAGGGCGCCGCCCTCCCCCTGGACGGCCTGGCGGAACTGGTCTCCACCGAACTGTGGCTGCGCCGCCTGCTGGCCCGCCGCGGCACCTGCTGGACCGGCGCCAACGCGCCCCGCCAGCGGGCGGTGGCGGGGCCGCCGGGGGGCGGGGGCGGCGCGTTGCCGCATGTGGCGGGGTGAGCGGGGCGGTGCGCCGCTTCGGAACCGGGCCGCCCCCACAGCGCCGGGTGAGGCGCCGGAGCCCCGGCCGGGCACCGCGTTGTCAGTCACTGCCCTGACAATGGCCTCGTGAGGTACGCGATTCTGGGCGCCACCGAGGCGTGGGACGGGGACCGGGCCGTGCCGGTGGGCGGGCCGCGGGTGCGGGCGCTGCTGGCCGTGCTCGCGCTGCGCGCCGGCCGCCCGGTGACCGTCGCCGCCCTCGTGGAGGAGATCTGGGCCCTCGACCCCGCGCCGCAGGACGCACCCGCCGCCGTCCAGGCGCTGGTCGGACGGCTGCGGCGGGCGCTGGGCAAGGACGCGGTGCACTCCGTCCCCGGCGGATACGCCCTCGCCGTCGACGACCCCGACGACGTCGATCTGCGGCGCTTCGAGCGCCTCGTCGAGGCCGGTACGCAACAGCTGCGGACCGGCGAGGCGGCCACCGCGGCCCGCACCCTGCCTACGGCGCTGTCCCTGTGGCGCGGCCCCGCACTGGCGGACCTCCCGGACCGCGAGGCGGCGGCCGCCCGCCCGGAAGCGCTGCGGCTGACCGCACTGCGCCGGCGCATCGACGCCGATCTGGCGCTGGGACGCGCCGAGGATCTGCTCCCCGAAATACGGCAGTTGGCGGCGGCCCACCCCCTGGACGAGCCACTGCGCGGGCAGTTGATCCGCGCACTGCGCGACGCGGGCCGCACGGCGGACGCGCTGGAGGCGTACGAGGAGACGCGACGCGCGCTGGCCGACCGCCTCGGCACGGACCCCGGGCCCGAACTCCGGTCGCTTTACGGGCAGTTGCTGGATGGGGGGCGGGTAGGTGCGGGGGCCGCCGCGCCTAAAGGGCCCTCTGTGCGTACGGGTTCCTCTGTACGTACAGAATCTTCTGTACGTACGGAATCCTCCGCGCTTACGGGCCCCACCGCCCGTACCGACCCCACCGCCCGTACCGACCCCACCGCACATACCGACCCCACCGCGACTACCGACCCCAACAACGGCCCCCACCCCCACGACGCCCCCCACCCCAGCCACCCCGGCCCCCCACGCCCCCGCGGCAACCTCCGCGCCCGCCTGACCTCCTTCGTCGGCCGCGAGGCCGAACTGGCGGGCCTGCACCGCGACGTGACCCGCGACGGGGCCCGCCTGGTGACCCTCACCGGCCCGGGCGGCTCGGGCAAGACCCGGCTCTCCGAGGAGTTCGCCGCCACCCTCGCGCCCGCCCATCCGGACGGCGTGTGGATCGCCGAGTTCGCGCCGCTTGACGACCCCGGGGCCGTACCGGGCGCGGTGCTCTCCGCGCTCGGCCTGCGCGACACCAACGTCTTCACCGCCGCCATGGAGGCCCGCGCGGCCAAGGAAGGCGCCGATCCCACCACCCGCCTCCTGGAGTACTGCGCGGCGCGCCGCCTGCTGCTCGTCCTGGACAACTGCGAGCACGTCATCGACGCCGCCGCCGCGCTCGCCGAACGCCTGCTGGCGCACTGCCCCGGCCTGACCGTCCTGGCCACCAGCCGCGAGCCGCTGGCGGTGCCCGGCGAGGTGCTGCGCCCCCTGGAGCCGCTGCGGCCCGGCCCCGCCCACCGGCTGTTCGCCGAGCGTGCCGCGACCGTACGCCCCGGTTTCCGCGATGCCGAGGACCCCGAGGCCGTCGACGAGATCTGCCGCCGCCTGGACGGCCTGCCGCTGGCCATCGAACTGGCCGCGGCCCGGCTGCGGTTGCTCTCCCCGCGGCAGATCGCCGACCGCCTGGACGACCGCTTCCGGCTGCTGACCAGCGGCAGCCGCACCGTACTGCCCCGCCAGCAGACCCTGCGCGCCGTAGTGGACTGGTCCTGGGGGCTCCTCGACGCCTGCGAACGGGCCGTCCTGCGGCGGCTGTCGGTCTTCGCCGGCGGCTGCACCCTCGCCTCGGCGGAGGCGGTGTGCCGGGAGGACGACGCGCCCTCCGCCCCCGCCGTCCTGGACGTCATCGGCGCCCTCGTCGACAAGTCCCTGCTCGTCGTCGACCACCGGGCCGAGCCGCGCTACCGGATGCTGGAGACCATCCACGAGTACGCCCGCGAGCGGGCCGCCGAGCACCCCCGGGAGCGCGCCGCCGCCCTGGCCCGGCACACCGCGCACTTCCTCGATTTCGTCCAGGACGCCGAGCCGCGCATCCGCTCGGCCGAGCAACTGCCGTGGCTGGCCCGCCTGGAGGCCGACCTGGACAACGTACGCGCCGTACTGCACCGCTGTGTCGCCGCGGGCGAGGCGGACACCGTCGTCCGGCTCGTCCTTGCGCTGGGCTGGTTCTGGTGGCTGCGCAACTACCGCGAGGAGGGCGTGGCCTGGATCGAGCGCGCCCAGCAGATGTTCCCCGACCCGCCGCCGGACCAGGAAGGCGAGAGCGCCCCGGGCTTCTGGACCCGGATGGACCTCCACCTGCTGCGCTTCTACCTGCTCCAGGACGACCACATGGAGTCCGCCCTCCGCATCCCCGAGCACCGCCGGGTCGCCGAACTGCTGCTGCGTGCCTACAGTCGCCCCCGCCCCGGCAGCGCCCGCTTCCCCGGCCTGCTGTGGCCCTTCACCGGCTACTTCCTCGAAGGCCACCTCCGCATCCTCGATTCGATGACCGCCTCCCTGGCCAACGTCCGCCGCTATGGAGGCGACTGGGAGATCGGCGTCGCGCTGATGTTCCACACCCATATCGCCATCGACACCCCGGGCGGCCTGGGGCAGGCGGAGGCCGACCAGCAGGAGCTCGCCGAGATCGCCCACCGGGTCGGCGACCGCTGGCTGCTCGCCCAGATCAGCGAGGCCGCCGGCGAGATACACCAGAGCCGCGGCCGGTACGCACCGGCGAGGGCGTCCTACGAGCGGGCGCTGGCACTGACCCAGGAGCTGGGCGCGCACTCCGAAGTGCCCTACATCCTCGCGCGGCTGGCCGAACTCCACTACAGCGCCGGTGACTTCGCGGCCGCGGAGAAGGCGCTGCGCCGCGCCGACGAGGAGGCCTCGGAGTGGGGCATCCAGGACCCGCTCGCCTTCAACCACGCCGTACGGGCCCGTATCGCGCTGCGCCAGGGGCGGGTGTCCGAGGCGCAAGAGGAGTACGAGGCGGCCTGCCGCAGCGCCGAACTGGGCACGCCGCCACCGCAGTTCGCCGTCATCCTCCAGGTCGTCGCGGCCGGTATCGCGGTCGCGCAGGGCCATGCCCGCCGGGCGCTGCGCATCTGCCGCGAGGCCCTCGCCGGGGGCCAGGAACTGCACTGCTCCGAGGCCACCTTCGCGAGCGCGGCGGAGTGCGCCTCCCGCGCCCTGCACGCGGCGGGCGCCGACGCCGACGCGGTACGGCTGCTGGCCGCCGCACAGTCCTGGCGCGGCGCGCTGCCCAGGAACGTGCCCGACGAGGAGGACGCCACCCGCACCGGGACCCTGGCACGCCAGGCCCTGGAGAGCACACGCCCCGGCGCGTACGAACAGGCGCGCGCCGCGGGCGAACACCTGACACCCGCCGATGTCGTCGAGCTTCTGGCGGGCTACGACGACGGCCGCAGGGACACCCCTCGCGCGGACACCCCTCGCGCGGACACCCCTGGCGTGGGCACCGCTTGCACCGACGCCCCTCGTACCGACACCCCTCGTACCGACACTCCTCGCGCGGACCCGCCCGTCACCGGCAGCTGATCTGCGACTGCGCCCAGTCCGCGAAGACCGCTCCGGTCCTGTGCTCCGGCTCGACGACCAGCCGCAGTGTCTTGCGCCCGGCCAGCGGCACATGCACCGGCACCGCCGGCTCCCCGCCCCGCAGCACACCCGAGCTCCACAGCCGCACCCCGTCGGCATAGACGGCGAACCGCATCGAGCCCAGCCCCATGCCCAGATCGTCGACCCCGGCCATGGCGTCATAAGCAGTGCACTGGCGGTTGAGGTCGATGGTCACCGACGACGGCGCGTGCACGCTGACGCCGTGGGCGTACTTCGTGCCGTCGATGCTCAGGCCCTGCCGCTGCCACATCCAGCTGCTGTTGATCGCCCGCACCTCGGGCTTGCTGCCGTCGCCCATGAAGTCCCAGTCCAGCCGGTTGATCTGGAACGGACTGGGGGCGGGCGGCGGTGGTTTGGGCGTCGGCTTGGGCGGCGGTGGTTTGGGGGTCGGCTTCGGCGGCGGGGTGGGCTTCGGTTTGGGCGGCACCGGTTTGGGCGCGGGGGAGGGAGTGGGCTTCGGCTTCGGCTTCGGTTTCGGCGCGGGCGGCGCCGGCTTCGGCGGAGGAGGCGGTGGCGGCGGTTCGGGGCTGGGCGGCGGCGGTTCCGGAGTGGGCGACTGCGGCGCGGCCGGCGGCGGCTTGGGCGGCTGGGCGTGCGCCTCCTTCTTCGGCGGCGAACCACCGGCCAGCGCGATCGCCAGGGCCGTGCCCGCCACTACGGCCACGCCCACGCCGATGCCGACCTTCACGGGCGCGCCGACGCCCTCGGCGGCGGCCCCGCCGGCGCCCGCTGCACCGGCACCGGAACCGGCCCCCGCGCCCCCGGCGCCCCCCGCCGCCGCGGCCGCTCCGGCCCCCGCTGCCGCACCCGCTCCCGCGACCCCCGCCGCGGCGACGGCCGTCTTGATCGCGTACCCGGCGGCGAACCAGCCGATGACCGCGACCGGCAGCACCACGCGGATCCGCTCGTTGACGTCCGCGACCTCCATTGCGGCCGTACGGCAGCGGGCGCACTCCTCCAGGTGCTTGCGCAGCCCCCGCTCGGCGCGCATCCGCAGCCCGCCGCGCGCGTAGGCGCCCAGCCGGTCGGCGTAGCGCGCGCAGTCGCCCTCGGAGGTCAGCGCCTGGCTGACGTGCGCCTGCAGATAGGCCTGCTTGAGGCCCTCGCGGGCGCGGTGCGCCAGCACCGCCGTCGCATTGGCGCTCAGCCCCAGCAGCGGCGCGACCTCGCTGGGCGACTCGTCCTCCACCGCGGTGTGCCACAGCACCGTCTGATAGCGCTCCGGCAGACTGCGGAAGGCCTGTACGGCCAGCGACTGCTCGGCCTCGTGCATGGCGCGCACATCGGCGCCCAGGTCGATGCCGCCGCCCAGCGACCCGGTGTCCTCCAGGGACGATCCGGCCGCCGACACCGCGAAGACAGCGAAGTCCTCGACCAGCTGCTCCCGCTTGGCCGTCTTGCCCCAGGCGGCGGCGACCCGCCGCACCGTGGTCAGCAGATAGGCGCGTACGGCGGTGTCGGGCCCCGCCCCGCCGCGCACCGCCTGGAGCGTACGGGCGAACACCTCGCCGGTCAGGTCGTCGGCGGTGTGCGCGTCCCGGCAGCAGCTGCGCGCGTACCGCTTCACCGCTTCCGCGTGCCGGCGGTACAGCTCCTCGTACGCGCTGTCCTCGCCGTCCCGCATCCGCGCGATCAACTCGCTGTCGGACGGAGTGAGTTCGGTGACCGTGCCGTATCCGGCGCTGGAACCCTCGCGGCCCTCGCGCTGCTGGGGCACGCTCCCCTCGGCGCGCTCGCGCCGCTCGGCGGGGCCGCCCGCCGGCCTGCTCCCGGCCGGGGGAGTGGCCCCCAACGGGCCGCCCTGGCCCGGCACTTGACGCGCGTGCCGCCCGCCGGAGCCACCGGCGCCGGCGGACCCGAGATCACCGCCGCGCTGCTCGTCCCGCCCGTCAACACCCATCGCGCAGGCCCCCGAACGCACTGTCACACTCGAACACCGCGCAAGCGTGACACATCGGAGGCCAAGGCTCGCCGGTCAAGCCGAGCAACCACTCATCCGGGGCGAGTTCGCGTACGGCAGCACTAGCGTTCACTCATCCGGGGCATGCTCCCTGAACGTCCCATAAACCCCGGCAAGTCAGACACCCTGCCGCACGGGCCGCGGGAAGCCGTACGAGAAGCCCCACCGCGCCTGCGGACCGGCCTCAAGGTCCTGGCCTCAACGTCCTGGCCTCAAGGTCCTGGTCTCAAGGACCCGGCCCTCAACAGCCCGGTCCCACACCCCCGCCCCGAAAGCCGTGCCCAAAAGCCGTGCAGGGCGTACGGACCCCGCGCCCAGCTGGCGCGCATGGTACGTACGCCCGACCCGGTCCGACCAGGCGGATCAGCGCGCGGGACGCGAGCGCAGACCCTCCAGCAGGATCTCCAGCAGCCGGGCGGAGGCCGCCTGCTGCTGCGCGGGGTCCGGCAGCGAGGGCGCGCCCGTCGCGATCACCAGCAGCACATCGGCGACCGTGACATCCGCGCGCAGTTCGCCCGCGGCCCTGGCCCGCTCCACGAGCTGGCCGACCACGTCCAGCAGCGCCTGAGCGCCGTCACCGTCCGCCCCGCCCTCCAGCGGCGCGGACACCGAGGACGGCATCGCCTCGGACACGGACGCGACCACCGCTTCCGCGGCGCCCGTCACCTCGGCCACCGGCTCGGCCGACGACTCGTCGTGGGGCACGCTGCGCTGCGGGACCACCCGCAGCTCGCCCGGCACGCCGTCCGCCACGGGCGCCACCCGCTGCTGCGGCACCCGCGCCTCGGCCTCGGCGCTCCCGTCGGGACCGGCGCCCACCCGCAGGATGCTCGGCGGCAGCAGCCGCCCCGCGCCCGAGGCCACCGACGTGCGCAGGAAGCGCGACAGCGCCGACCACGGGTCGTCCTCCTGGCCGAGGGCCGTACGCGCCTGCTCGGTGAGCCGGGACGTCTCCTCCTCGGCTATTCGACGGACCAGTACGTCCTTGCTGGGGAAGCGGCGGTAGACCGTCCCCACCCCGACGCGGGCCCGCCGCGCCACGTCCTCCATGGGCGCGCCGTAGCCCAGCTCGCCGAAGACCTCGCGTGCCGCGCGCAGTACGTGCTCCAGATTGCGCTGGGCGTCCACCCGCAGCGGTGTGCTGCGGCCGCCCCCGCCCGAATGTGCGCCTATCCCGGCGCCGTGAGTGCCGCTGCCGTTGCCTGAGCCGACACCGGTGCCGTCAGAGCCGTGCGAAGACGCGACGGCTGTCGACCATTGAGTGCTCTGAATGTGCATAGATGATCCCCCGGTAATGACGTCTCCCCCCGGAGACTCCCCGCCCTGACTGCCGGGGCGTACCGACGAAAGGCTGCACCCCGACGAGGTACGAACATAGTTGAGCGCAGGTCAAGAATGAAGGGGGTGGTTCCGTACAGTCCGCCCCCCGATCGGAGTACGTCTGCTTTCCGCCCCGATTCCGTACTCCCTCCCCGCCCTTCACGGACCGTCTGACCTGGGCGGTACGGCCGCGTAGCGCGGAAGCCGTCCGTCCGGCCGGTGTGCGGTGACCAGACATACATTTCGCCGGGCCTGTGGACAAAGCCGGGCCGCCGGTGCGTCATGGAACCCTGCCGTGCTTTCCGGGACGACATCGCGAGGAGATCACCTGTGCCCTCTGTGAAGCCTGAGTCTTCAAAGGCAGCGTCCTCAACGGAGGCGTCCTCAAAGGCAGGGGGCGCAAGCGATCTCTCGGCGAAGAACCCGGCGCGCATTCTCGTCGTCGGCGGCGGCTATGTCGGCATGTACACGGCGCTGCGCCTGCAGCGGAAGCTCAAACAGGAGCTGCGGCAGGGCGCCGTACGGATCGTGGTGGCCGACCCCGAGCCGTACATGACCTATCAGCCCTTCCTGCCCGAGGCGGCGGCCGGTTCCATCTCCCCGCGCCATGTCGTCGTCCCGCTGCGCCGGGTGCTGCCCGACTGCCAGGTCGTCATCGGCGAGGTCACCGCCATCGACCACGCCAAACGCACCGCCGCCGTCAAGACCCTGGCCACCGAGCACGAGGGCACCGGCGCCGTCGAGATGACCTACGACGAGCTGGTCCTGGCGCCCGGCTCCGTCTCGCGCACCCTCCCGGTCCCGGGTCTGGCCGAGTTCGGCATCGGCTTCAAGACCGTCGAGGAGGCCATCGGCCTGCGCAACCACGTCCTCGAACAGCTCGACATCGCCTCCTCCACCCGCGACCCCGGCATCCGCGACGCCGCCCTGACCTTCGTCTTCGTCGGCGGCGGCTACGCGGGCGTGGAGGCGCTGGCCGAACTGGAGGACATGGCCCGCTACGCCGTGCGCTACTACCACAACATCAAGCCCGAGGACATGAAGTGGATCCTGGTCGAGGCCACCGGCCGGATCCTGCCCGAAGTGGGCGAGGAGATGGGCCAGTACGCGGTCCGCGAGCTGCGCGGCCGCAACATCGACGTACGCCTGGAGACCCGGCTGGAGTCCTGCGAGGGCCGCACCGCCGTCCTCAGCGACGGCGCCCGCTTCCCCACCCGCACGCTCGTGTGGACCGCGGGCGTCAAACCGCACCCCATCCTGGCCGCCACCGGCCTTCCCCTGAACGAGCGCGGACGCCTCAAGTGCACCGCCGCCCTGCGCGTCGAGGGCGTCGAGCACGCCTGGTCGGCGGGCGACGCCGCGGCCGTACCGGACCTGACGGCGGGTGAGCCGGGCCGCGAGTGCGCCCCCAACGCCCAGCACGCGGTGCGCCAGGCCAAGGTGCTCGCCGAGAACATCGCCGCGAGCCTGCGCGGCGAGCCGGACCAGGACTACGCGCACAAGTACGCCGGCTCCGTGGCCTCCCTGGGCCTGCACAAAGGCGTCGCGCACGTCTACGGCCGCAAGCTGAAGGGCTATCCCGCGTGGCTGATGCACCGCGTCTACCACCTCAGCCGGGTGCCCACCTTCAAC
The DNA here is from genome assembly GCF_058245575.1 of Streptomyces sp. UF-297. Taxonomy (NCBI): domain Bacteria; kingdom Bacillati; phylum Actinomycetota; class Actinomycetes; order Kitasatosporales; family Streptomycetaceae; genus Streptomyces; species Streptomyces sp. UF-297. The sequence goes on from NZ_JBSIBZ010000119.1 coordinate 18,168, forward strand.
CGCAAGGCGCGGGTGCTGGCCGAATGGACCCTCGCGGGACTGTTCAAACGTGAGATCGTCTCGCTCGGCTCACTGGAACACCCGCGCGCCGAGTTCGAGCTCGCCGCGGGCACCGTCCGGCCACGCGAAGACGGCTGACAGCGGGCCGCGACAGGGCTGCCCGCCACCGCGAGTTGACGCCCCGTCGGCCGCGTCCGCGCCCGGCCGGAACGGAGCCAGGAACTCCGCTCCGGCCCCCGGCGTCTGACGGATGTCAGTCCGGTCGGCCACACTGGACGTGTGACCATGGGTGGGCTCGTATCTGCGAAGAGTGACAATCACGAGGATTCTGGACGTTTGCTGCATTACGCCAGTGGGTGCCGGAAGGGCCCCCAGCCGACACTCCCCAGGCCTCCGGCACGGAGGCACCGCCAGTCCGACGGCCCGATCCCGCGCGACGACGCGAAGTAAGAGGTACACCTCCGTGAACTTCACGCGCTGGAGCGCCCGACTCCCCGGCACACAGCGGCGCGCCGCCGCCCGGACCGACCGCGCGGCGGCCTCGCCCGACCGGTCCGCGGCCGCGGCTGCCGCCCCGCCGCAGCCCGCTGGTCCCAACTCCGCCCCCGGCTCGGTCCCCGCCGCCCGCGCCGAGCACCTCGACCCCGCGGCGCCCGACGACGGCCCACCGCCTCCCGAGGCACAACCCCCCACCGTGGACGCCCTGTCCGTCCACGACATCCTCGGCAAGGTCCCCGCCCTGGTGGCGGTCGTGTACGGCCCCGAGCACCGCATCGCGTACGTCAACGGCGCCTACGCCACCGTCTTCGGCACCCGCCCGCCCGGCCAGACCGCCCGCGAGGCCCTGCCGGAGCTGGCCGAGCTGGGCCTGATCCCGCTGATGGACCAGGTCCTGCGCAGCGGCAAGCCCCGTACGGTCAAGTCCCGCAGGGTTCCCGGCGGCGCCGGCTTCGACCGCTCCCGCGACGGCTACTACACCTTCACCTGCACCCCCATCGAGGTCGCCGGCAGCGGCCCGGCCCCCGACCCCGAGATCGCCTGCGTCGCCCCCAACCGCGGCGTGCTGGTCTTCGGCGCCGACGTCACCGACCAGATCGAGTCCGCCGAGCGGCTGCGCGCCAGCGAGTCCCGCCAGCGCGAGGCCGCGGTGACCCTCCAACGCTCCCTGCTCCCGCAGGAGTTGGAGCAGCCCGACGACCTGCGCGTGGCCGCCACGTACCAACCGGGCGGAACGGACGCCGCGGTCGGCGGCGACTGGTACGACGTCATCACCCTCGGTGCCGGCCGCACGGCCCTGGTCATCGGCGACGTCATGGGCCGCGGTGTGCGCGCCGCCGCCGTCATGGGCCAACTCCGCACCGCCGTACGCGCCTACGCCCGCCTCGACCTCCCGCCGCACGAGGTCCTCCAGCTCCTGGACGGCCTCGCCTCCGAGATCGACGCCAGCCAGATCGCCACCTGCGTCTACGCCGTCCACGACCCCAACGAAGGCCGCCTGGTCTACGCCTCGGCCGGCCACCTGCCCATCCTCGTACGCGACCCCGACGGCACGGTCCACCGCGCCGCCGAGCCGACGGGCCCGCCCCTGGGCACGGGAGGCTGGATCCACACCTCCGGCACGGTCCCGCTCACCCCCGGCTCCACCGCCGTCCTCTACACCGACGGCCTGGTCGAGCGCCGCGACAAGGACATCGACCACGGCGTCGAGGCCCTGGAAGAGGCCTTCGCCGGCGCCACCGGCGCCCCCGACATCATCTGCGACCGGCTCCTGCGTTCCCTGGGCATCTCCCCGGACCACGACGACGACATCGCCATCCTGGTCCTGCAGCACCCCGCCCGTACGGGCCACGACGCCGAGCTGTTCCACAACGCCGCCCTCGAACTCCACGGCGGCACCGAAGCGGCTCCCCGCGCCCGCGCCTTCGCCTCCGGCGTCCTGGCCTCCTGGCGCTTCTCCCCGGAACTCCACGACCTCGGCGTCCTCGCCGCCAGCGAACTCGTCGCCAACTCCCTCCAGCACGGCACCCCACCCATGCGCCTGCGCCTGCGCCGCACCGACCGCCGCCTGATCATCGAAGTCACCGACGGCGACGACCACCTCCCGCGCCGCCGCCGCGCCGAACCCGCCGACGAAGCAGGCCGCGGCATCTCCATCATCGCCACCATCGCCTCTTCCTGGGGCTCCCGCCGCACCCCCGGCGGCGGCAAAGCCGTCTGGTGCGAATTCGCCCTCCCCCGCCCCTGACCTCACCCACCCGTCGCGGGCAGGCGTTCCGCACGGCGAGGGGGTCCCCCTGCTCCTTAAGAGCTTGGGGGAGGGGGCACAACGGAACGACGAACCCGCACCCAAACCGGGGCTGCCGGGGACGCAGCCCAGGCAGCCCCGGATACGGGAAAGGGCGGGACCGGGGCACACACCCCAGTCCCGCCCCACCGGCCGCACGCGTCAGGCGACCTTGACCACCGACTCCGCCGCATCGAGCGAGACCCGCGGCTCCGCCGCGCCCGCCCGCTGCGGATTGTCCTGCGCCACCGTCAGCCGCCGCCCCAGCCGCAACGCCAACCCCACAATCCCCAACGCACAGACAACCATCAGCCCGATGTACGCCACGTACATCCCATGCCCCACCATCAGCGCTCCCACCGCCGGCCCCACGGCCAACGCCATCTGCTTGACCAGCGCAAACGCCGAGTTGTACTGCCCGATCAGCGCGCTCGGCGCCAGATCGGCCACCAACGGCGCCACCGTCGGCGACAGCATCGACTCACCGAACCCGAACAGCACATACGTCGAGATCAGCAGCCCCGTAGCCAGCGCATGCGCCCCCGGCACCAGCCCGGACAGCCCCGCCGCGACCCACGCCACGGTCCATATCGCACCGACCAGCGCCATGACGCGGCTGCGCCGCCGCCCCTCGACCAGCTTCAGCACCACGAACTGCGCCGCCACGATCGCCGCCGTGTTGGCGGCCAGCGCGATCCCCAGCGTCGACGGCGAAATCCGCGTCACCTCGGTCGCGTACGCCGCCAGCCCCGACTCGAACTGTCCGTAGCAGGCGAAGAACAGCACGAAGCCCAGCACGCACAGCCACACCATCCGCCGGTCCGCGAACAGCGCCCGCCATGCTCCCTTGGCCCGTTCGGCGACCGGCACCGCGTCCTCGACCTTCGGAGCCTTCGGCAGCCGTACGGTCGCGACCACCGCGCCCAGCGCCAGGAACATCAGGGCCTCGATGCCGAACAGCCGCACAAAGCTGGAGGCGTGCGACTCGTCGACCAGCAGTCCGCCGATGAGCCCGCCGAGCCCCAGCCCCAGGTTGTTCAGGAAGAACTGCGTGGCGAAGGCCCGCGACCGGGTCCTGGGCGTCGAGCACCACACGATCATCGTCGCGAGCGCCGGCTGGATGACGGCGATCCCCGCACCCAGCGCCGCCGCCGAGGCGATGACCAGCGGTTCCGAGCTGGACAGCCCCAGCCCGAGCGAACCGATGGCGGCGCAGATGGTGCCCACGGCAGCCACCGGCAGCGGGCCTCGCCGGTCGATGACCCGGCCGGTGAAAGGGAGGACGGCCAGCGCGGCCACGGCCAGCATCGCCAGTACGACACCCGCCGTACTCGCGCCGAGATCCCGAACCTTCGCCACGTAGACGTACAGGTACGGAACCGTGAACCCGTTGCCGAACGCGCTCAGCGCGTTCCCCAGCTGGATCCTGCGCAGCGCCGCGCTCATCGCCGTCGTCACTTCTCTCACCGCCTAGCTCACACCGAACAGGGCGAGACCGGAGGATCTCACCCTGAAGACTTCAACCTTAAAGTTCGAAGCTAAAGAGTACATGCCGAAGGACTTCAACGCCAATGGGTTACGTGTCATACTTCGGCGCATGCCTGATCCCGCAGACGCGGTCCCGCCCAGGAACTCGGCCGAGCCGAGCCTCGAGCAGCAGATCGCGGCCTACCAGCGTGAGTTCCAGGACCTCGACCCCCAGGTGGAACAGGTCGTCTCCGCACTCCAGCGCCTGAACCGCCGCATGAACGTCGCCTACGGACGCCAGACGGCCACCCTCGGCATAAGCAACGCCGAATGGGAGGTCCTCAAGGCCCTCGTCGTCTCAGGGGCCCCCTACCGTCTGGGCCCCGGCGACCTCGCCAAGCGCCTCGGCCTCACCCCGGCCGCCATGACCCACCGCATCGACCGCATGGCGAATGAAGGCCTGGTCACCAGAGAGCGCGACGAGTCCAACCGCGTACGGGTGATCGTCGAGCTCACCGACGAGGGCCGGGAGAAGTGGCTGGAGGCGATGCGCATGGCCTCGGTCTTCGAGGAGGACCTCCTCCAGGACCTCTCCACAGAGGAACGCGGCGTCCTCGGCGAGGTCCTGACCCGCCTCCTGCGTCGCGTGGAGGACGCCCAGCCGGACGCCGAAGGCCGGCTCAACGACCTTGACTGAACAGGGGTTGACACCACCCCTCTCGATACGTAGTGTTCTCCGAGTTGCCACGGAGCCGTAACGGTTCTGCGGCAGCCACTCGCGCCGCACCGGCGGCACACCACTACTCGCACGGCCCCCACTCGGGAACAATTTCGGCATGCCGAAATTCTGACCGAAGACTCAATTATGAGTCACCGGGAAAAGCCTCTAAAGTAGAGGCCACGCCGGAAGGCGCGAAAACCCCCTCCGACGGGGAATCGGAAACAAATCCGAACCGGAAACGGAACGGAAAAGGATCTGATAGAGTCGGAACCGCCGGAAAGGGAAACCAAGAAGGCGAACCCCGCTCCAACAGGGGGCCGGATCGGAAAAACGATCTGGTAAGGTTGGAAACGCAAGACCGAAGGGAAGCGCCCGG